>JAGCLI010000010.1 GCA_017647065.1 Bacteroidales bacterium | reverse complement strand
TCTTCCAACAATTCTTTTCTACCATAAAGCACTCCTATACCCATTGGAGCATAGATTTTGTGAGCCGAAAAACAATAGAAATCACAACCTAAGTCTTGAACATCTACCTTTAAATGAGGTATGCCTTGTGCTCCATCAACAATGGTTAAAATATTTCTTTGATTTTTTTCTCTAATTCTTTGAATTATTTCTTTAATTCTATGAATTATTCCAAGCGAATTAGATACTTGTGCAAGGGATACTATTCTTGTTTTATCGCTTAGAAGTGTTTCTAATTTTTCTAAATCATAAGCTCCATCTTCTTTTATTGGTAAGACTTTAAGTTTAGCCTTTGTTCTTTGACAAGCAATGTGCCATGGAACTATATTTGAATGGTGCTCTGATTCCGAAATAATTATTTCATCATCTTCTTCTAATTGATAAGAAAGACTTGATGCTAAAAGATTTATACTTTCGGTTGTTCCTCTTGTGTAGATGATTTCCGAACTTTCTTTTGCATTTATGAAATTCTTTATTTGTTCTCTTACCGCTTCAAACTTATCGGTTGCAATTTGACTTAGAGTGTGAACACCACGATGTACATTGGCATTATAGTTTTTGTAATAGTCGGATATAGCCTCTATAACTTGAATAGGTTTTTGAGTAGTTGCCGCATTATCAAGATAAATAAGTGGTTTGTTATTTACCTTTATATCCAAAATCGGAAAGTCTTTTTTTATTTCTTTTATATCCATTGTCTATTTCTCTAAAACTAAATCAGGTATTTGGCTCATTGTACTTACATAATGGAAAGTTAATCCTTCCAAATATTGACTGCTTATATCCTCTACGTCTTTACGATTTCTTTCCGAAAGAATTATATCGGTAATCTTTGCTCTTTTTGCTGCAAGTATTTTCTCTTTTATTCCTCCGACAGGCAATACTAATCCTCTTAGAGTGATTTCACCCGTCATTGCAAATTTGGAATTGACTTTTCTACCACTAAATAAGCTGTAAATTGCGGTAAACATTGTTATTCCTGCACTTGGACCATCTTTTGGAGTTGCTCCTTCTGGAACGTGAAGATAAATATCTTGGTTTTCAAATTCTTCTTCGTTTAATCCGAGTTCTTTGGCATTTGATTTAATGTATTCGTATGCTAAGGTTGCGGATTCTTTCATCACATTACCAAGATTTCCAGTAAGATTGATATTTCCTTTACCTTTTCCCTTACTTGCTTCAATGAAAAGTATCTCTCCTCCTACCGAAGTCCAAGCTAAACCTGTTACAACGCCTATCATATCTTTTTCTAAATGAACATCATGCTCTGCAATAGGCAATCCTAAGATTTCTTGAAGGTCTGAGGGTTTTATTGTTTTGGTATATTTTTCTTCTTTAACAATTTGAACTGCTCTATGACGAACAAGTTTTGCTATTACTTTATCTAATTTTCTTACTCCCGACTCTCTTGTGTATTGATTTATGATTGCCGAGATTGTTTCACTTGATAGAGATATGTGTTTTTTGTTTAAGCCGTGTTCTGATAATTGTTTTGGAAGCAAATGCTTTGTTGCAATCATTTGTTTTTCTTGTTCTATATAGCCTGACACATCTATAACTTCCATTCTATCAATCAAAGCTGGGTGAACATTTGAAAGACTATTAGCCGTTGCAATAAACATTACATTAGAAAGGTCATAATCTATATCTAAATAGTTATCGTGAAATGCTGTATTTTGTTCTGGGTCTAACACCTCAAGCATTGCTGAGGCTGGGTCGCCATGTGCACTCATTCCTTGTACCTTATCTATTTCGTCTAACACAAAAACAGGATTTGAACTCTTTGCCTTTGCGATGGATTTCAAGATTCTACCCGGCATTGCCCCTATATAAGTTCTTCTATGTCCTCTTATTTCGCTTTCATCGCCTAATCCACCTAAGGCAACTCTTACATACTTTCTTCCGGTTGCTCTTGCTATGCTTTTTCCCAAAGAAGTTTTTCCTACTCCCGGAGGTCCCACAAGACAAAGAACAGGAGATTTCAT
The DNA here is from genome assembly GCA_017647065.1 of Bacteroidales bacterium. Lineage (GTDB taxonomy): Bacteria > Bacteroidota > Bacteroidia > Bacteroidales > P3 > Onthomorpha. The sequence goes on along the minus strand of JAGCLI010000010.1, from coordinate 306 downwards.
ATTACCTTTTAGTTTTAAAACTGCAAGATATTCTAATATTCTCTTTTTTACTTTTTCTAATCCGTAATGATCTGCATCTAATATTTTTTGAGCCTTATTTAAATCAAAATTATCATTAGTAAATTCTTCCCAAGGCAAATCGAGCATAAAGTTTAAATAGTTCAACTGAATGGAATAGTCAGGTGAACTAACGTGCATATTAGATAATTTTCTTATTTCTTTTTCAAAAACCTCAGAAACATCTTTTGACCATTTTTTAGTAGCGGCTTTCTTTCTTAATTCCGCAATTTCCAAATCACTTGGAGA
>JAGCLI010000125.1 GCA_017647065.1 Bacteroidales bacterium | reverse complement strand
TCTCCGCTCATTGCTTCCCAGTTTCCGTCAAATGCAAGTCCTATTAGGTGTCCTTCTGCATTCAAGATAGGGCTTCCTGAGTTTCCTCCTGTAATATCGTTGTTTGAAAGGAAGCAAACGATTAGTTTTCCGTCTTTATCGGCATATTGACCATAGTCTTTTGCTTCGTAAAGCTCTTTTAGTTTTGCAGGAACAATGAATTCCGGATTTGTAGCATCTTCTTTTTCCATCAAACCTTCCATTGTAGTTACGTAATCGTAGTGAACAGCATCAGCAGGATAGTAATCCAAAACTTGTCCGTAAGTCATACGCATTGTAAAGTTTGCATCAGGATATTGAACCAAAGTGTTGTCCATTTTTCTCAAAGCTTCAACAAACAACATCTTTGCTTGTGCAAATTTTGCGTTTGCTTCTTCAAATTCAGGTGAAGAATCTGTAATCAAAGCATAAGCAAGCATTGCAATAAGTGCTATTTTATCTTTTTGGAACGCCTTAAAATTAGGTTTCTTTGCAAATTTTTCAAAAGCCTTTCTATTGGTTAAAACTGATTTTTCAAAGGCTTTGTTAACGAATTTATCAGGATTTTCTTTGTACTCTTTAAGAATTTCCAATTCTTGCAAGCTTGGAACGGTCAAAAGCAAGTTTGCCAATGCCTTAAACATTTCTTTTTCTGTTGCAAGGTCTGTTGTAGCATAAAGATTCTCTATTTCACCGGTCAAAGCTGCCATAAGCAAAGGAAGACCTTCCTCAGGCACTTGACCGGATTCAAGCATTCCTGCATACATAAAAGAACGGAATGCAGTTAATGATGTTTTTGAAGTCATAAGACCAAGATTTCCATACCAAGAATATTGATTTGCCGGTTCAGCAGCAATAACTTTGCTTGCCGATTCAAGGTCTGATATAACGTTTCCATATCTTGCTTGTCTGTCTGCATCTTTTGCAATCCATTCTACAAGACGGTTTTCAATAGCTTTTTTCTTACCGTAAACATCAAGGCGTTTCAATCCTCTCAATTCGCCTTTTTTGTTTTTCCAAAGGTTCATATAGCTTGCGTAATCAGAAGCATATTTTAGATTTATCGCATTATCTGTGTCCATCATCTTCTTCATAACCGGCAAAAGAGCTTCTCCCGCTTTTATAACGGCAGGATCGGCAATGTTAATAGTGTTTGACACTTCGTAAGAGGTCATATATCTTTCTGTTGAGCCGGGATAACCCCATATCATTGTGAAATCTCCTTTTTCAACGCCTTTTATGCTGATTGGAAGGAAGTGTTTTGGTTTGTAAGGCACATTATCTTTTGAGTATTCGGCAGGTTGATTGTTTTTGTCTGCGTAAACTCTGAATACAGAGAAGTCTCCTGTGTGTCTTGGCCACATCCAGTTGTCTGTATCTCCACCATATTTTCCGATTGATGCAGGAGGAGCGAACACAAGACGAACATCGTTGAATACTTCATAGATAAACATATAGTATTCCAAGCCTTCGAAGAACGGTTTCACTTCTACTTTGTATTTTCCTTCTTCCGAATACTTAACAATCAAGTCTCCGATGTTTTTTTGTATTTGTTCTTCGCTTGCTTTCTCAGGAGTGTTGATGTTTTCTGCCAAAACGTCTTTTGTAACATCTTCCATTCTCACAAGGAATGAAACATACAAGCCCGGAATCGGAAGTTCTTCTTCATAAGATTGAGAAACAAATCCATTATTTAGGTAATCGTGTTCAACAGTTGATTGAGAAACGATTGCATCATAGCCGCAGTGGTGATTTGTAAACATCAATCCTTTGTCGGAAACAATCTCTCCTGTACAGAAATCGCCCATTTGAACGATTGCATCTTTCAAAGATGAGTTGTTAATGCTGTAAAGTTCTTCTGCACTCAACTTTAAGCCCATTTTTTGCATTGTTGAATGATTTAGTTGCTTAAAAAACATCGGCAACCACATACCTTCGTCAGGATTAGCCTTTGGATTTGCAAAGCAAACACCAAAACTAAGCACGAAAGTCATTAACGTTAAAAGTGTTTTTTTCATATTGATATTATGTTTATTGATTTATATTTGCTAAATGTACTGTATAATTGAAAGTTTTTCTGGAACAAAAATCTCTTGTGCTACTTCAAGAATTTCTTTTGAAGAAATCTCATCTATTGTCTTATATGTATCTTGCAATGTGTCCACTTTACCAAAATTTAGTAGCATCTTACCAATTGAAAGCATTTCGTTTTGATTAGAATCGCAACTAATTGCAAGTTGTCCTTTCATTTGCTGTTTGAATTTCTGCAAGGTCTTTTCTGCAAGTGGGCTTTGAGTAAACTTTTCCAATTCTTTATTTATCAATCGCAAAGTTTTATCCATATATTTCTTGTCCGTACCTGCATAAATGCTAAATACACCAACATCAGAGTAAGCAGTATAATTAGATTCTATTGTATAGGTAAATCCATACTTTTCTCTAATGTGCATATTCAAATAAGAATTCATAGCATATCCACCAAGCATATTGTTAAGCAAACTAAAAGCTGCTTTTTTCTCGTCTTTGTATCCGTAGGCCATTGTTCCAATTATGGCATGCGACTGATAAGTATCTCTATCGTATATATTCTTTTCGGCTTTTCTTACAAGGATTTTTTCTCTTTGTTTTTTACTCGTTTTTTTCTCATAGCCTCCAAAATATCTCTCGGCAAGCAAAAACCATTTTTCACAATCAATAGAACTAACTATTGAAATAACCATTTGATCTGTCGAATAATTTTTGTCGATAAAAGCCTTAATTCCTTCACTCGTAAAACTATTTACATTTTCAGGCGTTCCCAAAATCAATCTTCCCAAAGGATGCTCGCCAAAGAGTTGTTTTTCAAACTCATCGTAAATAAGTTCAGAAGGAGTGTCTTGATAAGAATTGATTTCGTCTATTACAACAACTTTTTCCTTTGCTATTTCTTTTTCAGGAAAAGTAGAATTGAAAACAATATCGCTAAGCAATTCTAAAAACCTTTCATAGTAAGAATGAAGGAAACAACCATAAATGCAAGTCTCTTCTTTGGTGGTAAATGCGTTTAATTCCCCTCCTACTCCGTCTATTCTATTTAGTATTTGGAAAGCCTTACGCTTATTAGTCCCCTTAAAAATTGAGTGTTCAATAAAGTGAGCAATACCGTTCTGTGTTTCAGTTTCGTCTCTTGAACCTACATTTATCGTTATCCCACAATGAGAAACGGGAGAAGGTGAATAGCGGTGTATTAACCTTATCCCATTTTTTAATTCATATAAATTGTAAATATCTTGTGCCAACTACTATCTTGAAATTACGTAGAAATCGCCACCAATTTTTTCTTTAATTTTTGTAGCCAACTTTTCAGCTTCACCTAATGTACGTCTGCTACCATAACTTACATAATAAACTTGTTCGCCTCCTTGAACGCGTTGAAGAATGTAACTATCGTATCCAAGACTTTTGGCTTTTCTTGCTTTCTTTTCAGCAGTTGTTTTGTCTTTATAAACACCCCCTACAACATCGCAACCAAGTTTAGAATAGTTTTGTACCAATACCGGAGAAGTATCAACAGTTGACATTTCTACACTTTCTGTTTTTTTCTCTGTTTCTTGTTTTGGAGTGTTATTTGTTTGAGTTGTTTTTTTCTTTGCTTGATTTATTGGCACAGGTTTTGGAATA
>JAGCLI010000124.1 GCA_017647065.1 Bacteroidales bacterium | reverse complement strand
CATCTCCTGTTCCACAATCTGTCTTAACATAAACCTCGTATGTTGTTTCAGGAATCAAATCTGTTATAGTTAAAGATTGTTCTGTTGCAGATTCTTCTTGCCACTCTACTTCTTCTTCTGAATTTGCAATTCTATAATAAACATTCCATGCTTCGTGATCTGGATTATTATCAACCCAACTAACAATTGCATTAGTAGCATTTGCTTGAACGCTTACACTTGTTCTTATAGGTGCAGGACAATCTGGCATTTCTTGTATTTTAAAATTATCCATATACATTGAGCCATATGTACCTGGCATAAATTTAATTGCTATGTAATAAGTTGAATCCTCATCTAATATCCATTCAGAAGTATTCAATACATATTCTTGCCATTCAGAAGAATTTTGAATTTGCCAAGTTTCCATTGGAACATAAGATAAAGTATCTTGTAAATCTGTCACATAACCTACTTGTGCAACAGGTGTAGCGTAACCCTCATAAGCTCGCAATGGGAATATTATTTCAGCGTTTGTTACATCAAAATCAATTACTGAAGATAATGCTATCATTGCGTTTGCTCCTGTTTGAAGCATAGTTCCATTTCCAGAAAATTCTTCTCCTATCTCAGGATAAATATATCCCCAATCATTACCTTCAATCATTATAGTCCAACAATTTAAATTATTAAATTGGTCAATAAAAGGTAATGTATTAATAGATTCAGCACAAGATGTTCCAAATGTTATAACAGAAGAATAAGTACTTTCTTGACCTTCTCCACACAATGACTTAACTCTTGCATAAAAAGTAGTACCCGAAGGCAAATCTGTTAAAGAATGTGTTGTTTCAGTTAGTGTATAAACCGTTGCATTTGCCCAATCGTCACTTCCAGACAAAACTTCAAGAACATATTCGTTTGCTTCTGTTACAGAAGACCAAGAAAGTGTTGCAGAAGAATTTGTTACATTTGTTGCAACCAATCCAGTAGGTCTTGGACAAGTCAATTCATACAACATAATCATATCTACAAGGGTGTTTGCACCACCATTAGGAAGTACGTGCAAAGAAACTAATATTTCTTGTCCAGCGTAAGCAGATAAATCGATTTCATTATACAAGAAATCGTTATCATTTGTTGGATAAGAAATAGTTTGAATAGTTTGCCAATTTGGATTATCTACTGAAGTTGAAACTTCAACAGTAAAAACATTAGAAGACGAATAAGAAGCGAAAGCCGTTCCTACATAAAACGAAAATGTAGTGTATTCGCTACAAACATAAGATGGTAAAATTATTCTACCATCAGATAATTGCCAATTGCAATCAGCTGATTTTGCACCATCATATCCTCTACTTACATTTTGGGTAAAACCTGTTATGGTCCAACCCTCAGGTGGAAATGTTCCCTCAAAACTTTCCGCAATAGGAGTTTGAGAGAATCCTTGAATCATAGCAAAAAATGCTATAACTAATGTTAATAATAATTTTTTCATTTTTAATTTATTTTTGGTTTTAATTATTTTTACGCTTTTTGAGCAGAACCTAATACATTTATTATTTTGTGTTCGTATAATGCTTTAAGATTATCTCTTGCTGGACCAAGATATTTTCTTGGATCAAATTCAGCAGGTTTTTCTACTAAAACTTGTCTAACTGCAGCTGTCATTACAATACGTCCGTCAGAATCTATATTTACTTTACAAACTGCTGATTTTGCTGCTTGACGTAATTGTTCTTCTGGAATACCTATTGCATCTTTCATTGCACCACCAAATTTATTGATTATTGCAACTTGATCTTGTGGAACAGAAGATGAACCATGAAGAACAATAGGAAATCCTGGTATTCTTTTTTCTATTTCAGCCAAAATATCAAAACGCAATGGAGGTGGAATTAGAATTCCTTCTTCATTTCTTGTACATTGTTCTGGACGGAATTTATTTGCTCCATGAGATGTTCCAATAGATATTGCCAAAGAATCAACACCTGTCTTCTTTACAAAATCTTCTACATCTTCTGCTTTTGTATAAGTACTATTTTCAGCAGACACCTCATCTTCTACCCCTGCTAATACTCCTAATTCACCTTCCACTGTTACATCATATTGATGAGCATAATCAACTACTTTCTTTGTAAGAGCGACATTTTCTTCGTATGGTAAATGTGAACCATCTATCATTACAGAAGAAAATCCGTATTCTATACAAGACTTACATATTTCAAAGCTATCGCCATGGTCTAAGTGTAAAACAATTGGAATTTCACAACCTAATTCTTTTGCATACTCAACTGCTCCTTGTGCCATATAGCGTAACATAGTTTGATTTGCATATTTTCTTGCTCCTTGAGACACTTGAAGTATTACAGGGCTTTTTTGTGCTACACAAGCTTGAATAATTGCTTGTAATTGCTCCATATTATTAAAGTTAAATGCAGGAATAGCATAACCTCCTTGCATTGCTTTGGCAAATATCTCTCTTGAATTTACCAAACCTAAATCTTTATAATTTACCATTGTATTATTTATTTTTGATTATTATTCGATTGAATATTATTAACTATTGATTGAATCTTTGAATACAATTGTTTACTACTTTTAACCAAAGGTAATCGTAGATTGTTTTGACAAACACCAAGTATTTCTAATGCCGCTTTTATTCCAACAGGGTTGCCTTCTTCGAATATTGCTTTTGAGAATGGTAAAAGCTCTTCGTGTATCACTTTTGCTTTCTTATAATTCGATTTTAAGCAATAATTCACCATTTCACTCATTTGTCGAGGCAACGCATTTGCAGTTACAGAAATCACTCCTTGCATTCCCAATGACATAAGAGGCATTACCAAAGCATCTTCGCCAGAAACAACTGTAAAGTTTTGAGGTTTATTTGCTAAAATATCCATACATTGCATTATATTACCAGATGCCTCCTTTATACCTATTATATTAGGAAAATCGTTTGCTAATTGCAAGCAAGTTTCCGCTGTTATATTTACACCTGTTCTTCCCGGAACATTATAAAGTATAACAGGTACTGGAGAAGCCTCAGCAACAGCTTTATAATGAGCATAAAGACCTTTTTGACTTGGCTTATTATAATAAGGAGTCACAGACAAAATTGCGGAAACATTAGAAAAATCTGTCTTTTTTATATGATCTACCAATGTTCTTGTATCGTTTCCACCCATTCCTAAAACAATAGGAACTCTATTTGCATTAACTTCAATTGCAAACTCTAAACAAGCCAAAATCTCTTGATTATTTAGCGTAGGATATTCAGAGGTTGTACCCATACAAACCAAGTAATCTACACCTCCATTTATAACATGTTCTATTAACTTCTCATAAGAAGTAAAATCAACGTTACCTTGTTTATGGAAAGGTGTTACAAGAGCCACACCTGTTCCTTGTATATCAAATTTTTTCATACGTTTACTTATAAT
>JAGCLI010000123.1 GCA_017647065.1 Bacteroidales bacterium | reverse complement strand
GCAATTGCTGAAACCACATACGGGGGAAGAGAAGAATTAGTAGACACAACAGGAGGTATTGACTACGGAAGTTTAATCTATCTTACACTTCAAAGAGCAAAAAATGCAAGAGAAGCAATCAAACAAATAGCAGAATTTGTTGATACATACGGATATTATTCATCAGGAGAAAGTTTCTCAATCATAGATGAAAACGAAGTATGGATAATGGAATTGATAGGAAAAGGGGCTCCTGTTTACAATAAAAAAGGAAAAATTGACAAACGTTGGACAAAAGGAGCAGTTTGGGTAGCAATGCGAGTTCCAGACGGCTATATCTCAGGCCATGCTAATCATGCAAGAATCACAACCTTTGCACAAGAAACAAAAGGTAGCTTTAAATCAATTTCTTCTAAAAAGATGAAAGAAATTTTCCGTCCAGAAGTAGAAGTAGTTTACTCGCATGATGTAATAACTTTTGCAAGACTAAAAGGATATTACACAGGAGAAGACAAAGACTTTTCATTTAGCGACACATACGCACCACTTGATTTCTCAGGAGCAAGAGGATGTGAAGCAAGAGTATATGCTGCTTTCCTACGTTGCAACAAAGACATGATTAAATACGAAAAATATGCAATGGGACACGACTTAAAAAATCGTATGCCTTTGTGGATAAAACCAGAAAAGCAACTTGATGTAAAGGATGTAATGGAATTGATGAGAGATCACTACGAAGGAACTCCTATGGATATGACAAAAGATCTTGGAGCAGGTCCTTTTGCTTGTCCTTATCGTTGGAGACCGATGGGATTCTCTGTTGACGGACAAGAATACGTTCACGAAAGAGCAACATCTACACAACAAACAGGATTTTCTTTTGTAGCACAATCACGTTCTTGGATGCCAGATTTCGCAAAAGGTATCTTATGGTTTGGAGTTGATGATACATATTCTACAGTTTATGTTCCAATGTACTGTGCAATAGAAAAAGTCCCTAATTGTTTTGCAGAAGGAAACGGAAGCATGGTTGAATATTCTGAAACATCAGCATTCTGGTTATTTAACCTTGTAACAAATATGGCATATTCAAGATACTCAGATATGATTCAAGACATACGTAAAGAACAAAATGCTTTGGAACAAATGTTCATAAAAGAAGTTAAACAATTAGATGAAAGATTGAAACAAACTCAAAATTCAGACGAAATATTAAAACTGACAACAAACTTCTCTTTAGGAAAAGCAAGTCAAATGATGAAATCATGGACAAAACTAAGTCAATTCTTGTTAGTAAAATACATTGATGGAAACATAAAGAAAGAAACTAACGGAAAATTTGAAGAAAGCCCATACAGAAAAGGTCAATGCGTTTTCCCAGAACAACCAAAATATCCAGAAAATTGGTACAGAATGATAGTAAAAGACCACGGCGATATAATCAAAGTGCCAACAACAAAATAATAAAACACTGTTTTAGTAAAATAAAACAAAGAAAAAATAAAATAAAACGCTGAATTAATTGAATAATTCAGCGTTTTATTTTTGTAAAAGACATTTTTTTCTTTTTCTTTTTTTGATAAACGGGACATTTCGCTATCTTTGCATAAAATAAACTTAGATATGGGCAAAGAAAAAGCGACAACTACTCCTTTGATGAAGCAATATAATGAGTTAAAAGCTCAACATCCTGACACTATTCTGCTTTTCAGAGTTGGAGACTTTTATGAAACTTTTGGGCAAGATGCTATTGAAACTTCAAAGATATTAAATATTACTCTAACTAAAAGAGGTGGAGGAGATGATAACCCTTTGGCTGGATTTCCTCATCATGCTATTGATACCTATCTGCCAAAATTTTTAAGAGAAGGTAAAAAGGTTGCAATATGTGAACAATTGGAAGACCCAAAATCAGTAAAAGGATTAGTAAAACGTGGAATTATTGAAATTGCAACGCCATCGCTTTCTTATTCTGAGCAAACTATGCAAGGAAATCGAAATAATTTTCTTGCGGCAATACACTATACGCCTACTACAATAGGCTCTGCGTTTCTTGATCTTTCAACAGGAGAGTTTTTTGTGAGCGAAGGTAGTATGCAAGATGTGGATAAAATTATCCGTTCTTTTGCTCCAAACGAAATAATAGTACAAAAGAAATATTTAAGAGAGTTAGAGTCAGCGAATTTCAACGCTAAGAGTATTAAGACTTACGAAGATTGGGTATTTACAAAGGATTTTGCTTTTGAAATATTGAATAATCAGTTTTCAACCCTTAGTTTGAAAGGTTTTGGGGTGGAAAAAATGGAGCATTCGGTCATTGCGGCAGGTGCGATAACGAATTACCTCAAAGAAACAATGCATAATGAGTTGAATCACATTTGTAGTATAAAGTAAATAGATAATAACAACTTTATGTGGTTAGATGGATTCACTATAAAGAATCTTGAATTGATTTATGCACACAAT
>JAGCLI010000009.1 GCA_017647065.1 Bacteroidales bacterium | reverse complement strand
TTTTTTCCTAAATCTTGCTCAAACTCTTTGTAAATATTTCTCAAAGAAGGCGGCAACATACAACCCTCTTGCACCGAAAAACACAATCCATGTGCTTGACCAGGCTCGTGATACGGGTCTTGACCAATAATTACCACTTTTACAGAATCATAAGGGCATAAATCAAAAGCCGCAAATATATTTTTAGCATGCGGATAAACCACTTTCGTACTATATTCTTGATGAATAAAATTTCTCAATTCAAGAAAATAATCCTTATCAAACTCACTTGATAATTCCTTTTGCCAACTCTCTTCTATTTTTACATTCATTTCTTATATTTTTTTGCAAATAAGACAAATCTTTTCTTCGTTTCCAATTGTCGTAAAAAACAAATACAACTCTCCTCCCTCTTTTATTTTGGTTTTATTCCTTATTTCCTTTACGGTTTGTGGGAAATTTCTAACCGTGATATTTGCTTGCGTTATATCTTTCAAAGCTTTTGGACTTGCATTTCTTTGTTCTAAAACCTCAAAACTTCGTCCCTCAAAATCCTCTAATAGATTTTCGCTCGTAAAAAGATGAGAATGCCTATGCAATTTCTCAAATCCATACTTATCAATCAAAGCTTCAAACCTACCTAATTTAAGTATAGATACATTAGGTTCATATAAATATTTAAAAAGTCTTTGATTTAGAAAATTATCTCTTTGTGATAATTTATTATCTCTTTGTGATAATTTATTAAAACAAAGAAAAAAATCATCGTTTTCAAAAGATAGTGATTTTATATCTACACAATGATAATTTATTTCTTCAACCTTGTGGTTTAAAATCTCAACTAAAATCTCTTTACATTCATTTTTAAGCGATACAATGTGAATATCAGAAATATTTTCAAAAGATTTCTCAATTTGTTTTAAATCCACCATCGGAGAAAGCTTCAAAATAATTCGCTTTGCCTTTGAACGCAAAACATCAATTAATTTTAAAACATTAGGTTGTGAAGCTTCTATTTCAAAAACCTTATTTTTATTCTCATCTCTTCTTGCAGGATCAAGATAAATCACATCAAAATTCTCAGCACTCAACAAATACTCTTCCGCATCTGCATTCACACAAAGATAATTCTTTGCCTGCAAACACTCAAAGTTATAAGAAAGCAAATCAACAAGCATTTTATTTTGCTCAACACACACAATCCTTTTTGCTTTCTTTGAAAAATAAATATCATCTATTCCAAAACCCGAGGTTAAGTCCAATAAAGTTTCTCCCTGTTTTAAAAGCATAGATTTATACGCAGCAGTATATTCAGAAGAACTTTGTTCAAGATTCAAAGACAATGGAAAAAGAAAATCTCTCCTTAAAACAAAAGATGGAAACTTATCTGCAAACTTACGCCTTAACTTAATTTGATTGATACAGTAAAGATAATCAATCTCATTAACTTGTTCCTTGTGATATTTCAAAAAAAGCTTATCAGCATCCTCAGAAAAATGATTTTCAATAAATAATAACTCTTTTTTATTTAGTACTTTCATAAATTATCTCTACCTTTGCAAAAAATAATCCTAATAAATATTGCAAAACTATGAAAAATTTATTTAAGATTTTAGTATTTTCACTTATTATTTTACCATTTACTTCTTGTGTAGATGAAGATGATTTTGATTTTGATTCACTTTCTCAAACCACAATCAATCCTGCCATAAATGCACCTTTGATTAACACAGAGATAAAATTAAGTGATTTTCTTAACTTAGAGGAAGTGTCTGACACAACAAACGGATTTGAATTACGACAAGTAAATGAAGACAACGATAGTTACTTAGAATTTATTTTTTCGGTAAAAGACTCATTTAATATTGGCGATTTCACAAAAGAAATAACCGAATTAGGCGATGCTGTTTTAGATTTAGGAGAAATTTCCATTCCAAACTTAAATGATTTCGGTATAGAAATTGGCGATATTCCTGAAATAAACTTCTCTATTCCAGATTCATCAATGGAAAGCGAAGATATAAGCGTTCAAGTTGATGAAATAGAAAGCGGAGCAAGGATTGATAGTATTAAAATCAATTCAGGTTCAATTCTAATTCAACCTTTAGAAGGAGCACCCCTTGATACGTACATAGAATTGACTTCTAATACAATAAAAAACAATGAAACAGGAGAATTTTTCAATGAAATATTACAAATATCCTCAACAACAAGCTCTATTTCGCAAACTTTTGATTTATCAAACTATACAATATCTTTAAAAGACACCCTTGTAAATGGCGAAAACAAAAACTTTATTGATTTAAGATATCGTTTGATTTTCAATCTTGCAAGTAACGAATCATTCAACGGTGGAATTTACGATATAAAACTTAATGTTTCTTTCTCACCTCTTACAATTGATGCAATATTTGGGGATTTTGGTGAAACAGAATTTAATATCACAGATACACTTGCGTTAGATTTCTTTAAAGATTCTATATTTAATTCCATAGTTGATAGAAATGGGATAGATTTTGAAAAAGTTATTTTTGATTTATCCACATCTACAAACATAGGTGTAGGAATGAATATCATACCTAATATACATACTATAACAAGCGAGGGGAATATTTACAATGTATTTAACATCAATCCAACAATTCACATAAATCGTGCTCCAAGTCTTGGAGAAATTGGCTACACCAATCATATTATTTTAGAATCTGACGCAAGTGCAATAGAAATTTTTCCTGATGTTTTAGTATATGACATAGACTTTAATTTTAAAGACTCATTGGAAGCAGACAATACTTATCCTAAATTCATATCTCCTAATGATGCTTTCGTAACACTTGACGCCAAGGCAAGTTTACCTTTAAAAGCAAAATTAAAAGACCTTCATTACGAAACCACTTTTGATGCTTTCAATTTTATTGAGGAAATGAATTATTTAAAATCAACAACCCTTTTATTTTATCTTGAAAGCACTTTCCCTGCTGAGCTTTCTGTTAATTTATTCCTTATGGATAGTAATTCGGTTGTGTTTGACACACTTCTTAATGAGCCATTTACCATTCCAGGAGCAAATATTGATAGTCAGGGACGAGTTTTAGCTCCAACAGGACACAACATTGAATTAACACTTGATAATTCTAAATACGAAAGTTTAAAAAATGCTAAAAAAATCAAACTCACTGCTTTACTTAATACTTCAAAAGATAGTCAAGGAGAGCAAAGATATGTTAGATTTTCAAATGATGCAACAATCAAAATCAAAGCAAGCGTAAAAGCAATTGGTAATGTAACATTTTAATTATTATGAAAAAGATATATAAAATTATAGTTTCAGGATTATTTATATGTTTGTTTTTAGTCTCAAACAATAAATCCATAGCACAAAAAGACATTTTATACTTTCTAAGAGAAGCGCCTCAGGTAATGCAATACAATCCTGCTATAACGCCTTGCTCTAATTTTTATCTATCTCTTATGTTAGGAGTAACAGATATAGGTGTACATACATCAGGTTTTTCTTACCATGATTTAATTCACAAACACCCTATCTATTCCGATTCATTGCAATTAGACTTAGAAGGTTTCCGTAGTCAGTTAAATGATAATAATTTTATCAATTTTAATTATGATATGGATTTACTTGGCTTTGGTTTTAAAATTGGCAAAAATTATTTTAGCTATGATTTATCTTTAACATTAGATTCAAGAGTTAATTTTTCAAAAGGAATATTCGATTTGATTTTAGAGGGAAGCGATGCAAACAATGGGAATATTAGATTATTAGACGGACACCTTTTTGAAGTAAATTCATATATTACAAATGCTATTAGCTATACTCGCGAAATAAACAATAAACTTAGTATTGGAGGTAAGATAAAACTTTTGTCAGGTATTGTAAATATTCACACAAATGAGGCGAACCTTGAATTAAATTTTAAAGATAGCGAAAAAATATCTGCTCACGGAGAATTAGATATTTTAACCGCAAATGTAATTGGGGATTTAAGTATTACTTCTCTTTTTAAAGAAAATGCAAGTGCAGATTTTATCGTACCAGAGAACTTAAATACAATATTAGATCACGCAATGGACAACGTAGGTCTTTCGTTTGATCTTGGAGCGAGCTATCGTCTTTTAGAAAATCTTGAATTGAGTGCAAGTGTTGTTGATGTTTTCAATTTTATTTCTTGGAATACTCATACAACTCAGATAATTAACAACAAACCTTTTGAGGAAATTGTTTTTGAAGGAATAACTTCTAGTATTGATAGTATAGAAACAAACTTTGAAACACAAATAAATTCACTTGCCGATAGTATTTCTTCTGCTCTTGATGTAAGAACGCAAAATATTTCTTCATATACAACTCATCTTCCTATGAAAATATACTTTGGTGCAACCTATAATTTTGGTAAAGTGAATTATTTACACGCTTTATTCAATACAAAAATCGGAGCAGGTCGCATTTACGATACACATATCTCTCTTTTTTACTCCTTACACACTCGTTTACTTTCTTTAAGTTTTGGAAATATGTTTAGAAGTACTAATTTATTTAATCCAAGTGCTTTAATAAGTCTAAAATTAGGTAAAGGACAAATATATGTCGGTGGAAATCTTCACACAAATAAAGATTTCAATGTTGCAGACTATAATGGATTTGATGTTTTTATGGGAATAAATACGACTATCGGCAAATCTAATTATTGGAGTCAACACAAATGGACAGAACATTCTAAGAAACAACAACCTATCATCTTAGAAAGCCCTACCCAAACACCTGAAACACCTCAACCAATAGAGCAAACTATCGAACCAACTCAGCAACTACTACCTCAAACTCAACCTTCTAATCCAGAAGAAATGCGATAAGTTTTTGCTAAGGCTTGAAGTTTTTCATTTTCTAAACGAAATACTGTCCATTCATCTAAGGGTTTAGCCCCCATTGCTTTGTAAAAATCTATGGAAGGTTGATTCCAATCCAACACTATCCACTCAAAACGAGGACAACCTTGCTCTACAGCTTGATTTGCTAAATAAGAAAGCAACATTTTACCATATCCTTTTCCCCTATGTTGAGGACGAACAAATAAATCTTCTAAATAAAGTCCAGCCTTACCTCTCCAAGTTGAGAAATTAAAGAAATACAATGCAAAACCAACACTTTCTCCATTTTCTTCTAATAAAACAACCTTTGCTTGCTTTTTATCAAATATAGATTCTTCTAATATTTCAACCGTAGCCTCTACTGCATCTGGTTCTTTCTCATATTGGGCAAGTTCTTTTATAAATTGTAGAATTATAGGACAATCCTTTCTTTGTGCCTCTCTTATCTTTATCATAACAAATCTGCTTTTTATCATTATTAAAACGCAAAAGTACAAAATAAATCAAAGAAAAAACAAATAATTGATTGTCAATACGAAAAATTAAAGTATCTTTGCAAGCAATATATTTAAGAAAAAACATTGTAAAATATTTAAAAATCAAACAAACATGGCACAAGTACATAACTTTAACGCAGGTCCTTGCGTTTTACCAAGACAAGCAGTTGAATCTGCAATAGAAGCAATTAGAAACTTCGACAACACAGGAGTTGGTATCTTAGAAATCTCTCACCGTACACCAGGTTGGGAAAGAATAATGGCTGAAACAGAACAATTATGGAGAGATTTATTAAACATTCCTGATAACTACGAAGTATTATTCTTAGGTGGTGGAGCTTCAACTCAATTCTTCCACGTTGCAGCTAACCTTTTAAACAAAAAAGCTGCTTACCTTCAAACAGGTGTTTGGGCAAAGAAAGCAGTAAAAGAAGCTAAATTCTACGGAGAAGTAGAAGTTGTTGCATCTTCAGAAGACAAAACTTACTCATATATACCAAAAGGATACACAATCCCTACAGATGTTGATTATTTCCACATCACTACAAACAACACTATTTATGGTACAGAAATAAAATATGATATGGATTGTCCTGTTCCATTGGTAGCTGATATGTCTTCTGACATTATGTCAAGACCTGTTGATATTACAAAATACGCTCAAATCTATTGTGGAGCACAAAAGAACGTTGGTCCTGCAGGTGTTACTTTCGTTATCGTAAGAAAAGACATATTAGGAAAAGTTGAAAGAAAACTTCAAACAATGGTTGACTATCGTACACACATTGGAGAAGAAAAAAGAAATAAATCAATGTTCAACACTCCTCCTGTATTCCCTATCTTCGTAATGCACGAAACTTTGAAATGGGTTAAAGAAGAAATGGGTGGATTAGAAGGAATGCACAAAGTAAACCTTGAAAAAGCTGAATTATTATACAACGAAATCGACAGAAACAAAATGTTCGTTGGAACAGCTGAAAAAGAAGACCGTTCAATAATGAACGTTTGCTTCGTTATGGCACCAGGTTACGAAGATAAACAAGACGCTTTCATGGCATTTGCAAAAGAAAGAGGTATGATAGGTATTAAAGGACACCGTTCAGTTGGTGGTTTCCGTGCTTCTATCTACAATGCTTGCCCTGTTGAATCAGTAAAAGCATTAGTTGCTTGTATGCAAGAATTTGAAAAATTAAACGCTTAATCTTAAAAAATAAAGCAATGACAAAAGTATTAGTAGCAACAGACAAACCTTTTGCAAAGGCAGCTGTTGACGGAATAAGAAAAATAACAGAAGATGCTGGTTTTGAATTAGCTCTTTTAGAAAAATACACAGATGTAAACGATTTCTATGCAGCAGTTGCTGATGTAGATGC
>JAGCLI010000122.1 GCA_017647065.1 Bacteroidales bacterium | reverse complement strand
TCATGTGATCCCTGTAAAAGCAAAATTATAAGGGTCTTTTGTAAGTTCTTGGGCAAGTTCACTTGTTTCAGTAGGTAGTGTGCGTGTAAAGTTTGTCAATGCTTTACCTTCTCGTTCATAGAGGTTGGTATCCATTTGAATAAGCATTACCTCACGGCTCCAACCTTCTTCCATAGTCTTTCGTATATAGTAAAAAGCCTTTGCTGGTTCTTCACTAAACTTATCCATTACGTAACGATGATGCCCCCAAGGGATAGAAAATAAGACTTCATTCAATTGTGCCACAGCTTGTGGCACTTTTCCATCTTCTAATTGTGCCACAGCTTGTGGCAAAATTGCAAAGTATTGACGATAAAGTAAATAAAACTTCTTGCAATAATAGATATTACGAACAGATAGCCCTTTTGCATTAGGATTCTTATGTTGTAAATCAATAGATAGATTTTTGATGACGCTCTCTCCCCAGCGTTCTTCAACATGCATTTCCTCTATATCACGACCGAGTTCCCAATAATATCTTAGCAATTCTCGATTAACTTTGACAGAAGCCCTAATTTGACTTTGACGATATCGTACACTAAGGTCTTCTACCCATTGTGCGTAATCTTTATCTATAATAGTCAGATTTCTACTCATTATCCCTTGTTTATTTTATTAAATTTCAAAGAATCTAATTGCTTCATTATTTCAGCTTCAAGGCGATGACTTTCTGCAAATTGTTGTGTTAGTGTTGTTTTGTAGTCTGTCATTCTTTGGTTAAATTCTTCTTCGGTAATATCTACATAATCTATCTTTATATCAAAATATTGCCCTGCTGATAGTGAACAACCCTTTTCTTTAATTTCATCATAGCCTACTGCAACCGAGAAGTCCTCAATGCTTTCTTTGTTTTGGAAAGTATTAACTATTTTGTCTATTTCAAAATCTCTCAATCGGCGTTTTTGATTGTTGCCTTCCTTGTACTCTTCTCCCAATTTGCTAGCGTCAATCAAGATTACCTTTTCGTTATTTCTTGATTTGTCAAAGAATAAGACTGATACGTTAGTGCCTGTTGTGGCAAATACGTTTGAAGGCATAGAAACACAACCATAAACCCACTTTTCATTTACTATGCGTTCAAGAATCTTTTTTTCAACTCCACTCTTTGCCGTAATAAATCCTGTTGGAACAACTATTGCGCACTTTCCTGTGTCTTTAAGGGAATTTAATACGTGTTGTATAAAGCAAGTGTAAATAGCCATTTTAGGTTTGTTGGGATCTACTTTTTTGACTGCATTAGGAACTCCTGCCCAAAATCTTGTTGTGTCTGTTGCTAAGGTGTCTCTGTATTCAGGAAAGTCTAATTTGAAAGGTGGATTAGAAACTATGAAATCAAACTTTTTAAGACTACCATTGTTTTCTTTATGAGAGGGTTCAAGAAGTGTGTTTCCTTGTATTACGTTGGGTAGGGAAGAGGAAAGATTGTTAAGAATAAGGTTAAGTCTTAACATTTCGCTTGATTTTTCTGAAATATCTTGACTATAAATAGAACATCTGCTTTCTCCGATTTGATGTGCCAATGCCATAAGTAAAGTTCCTGTACCAGCTGAGGGGTCATAACAAGTCATTCCTCTTAAATCTGCATTATCTCCAACCAATAGGCGAGCCATAACTTGTGCTATTGCTCTTGGTGTGTAATATTCTGCATATTTTCCACCGCTTGCATTATTAAATCCTTTAAGAAGATGCTCAAAAATACCGGAGAAGAAATCGTACTTTTCGGAGAATACTTCCTCGAAATTAAAAGATGCTATGTTTCTTATAAGAGATTTCGCAAATTCATCTCTCTTGTTGGTGTCTGTAACGTAAGTAGTGATTTGACTAAATATGTTTACCTTGCTGTTACCTGAAGTAGTAACTGCAAAGGTGTCGGAGTTTAGAGATGCAATATTAAGTAAAGTATCATCTAAAAGAGTTGCAAAATCACTTTTATTTGCTGAATTATATACATGAGATAAAGTGTGTTCTGGTTTTAGTCTTGGAACTGATGCAGGTAAATAGCTGAATAAATCTTCAACATCTTCTTCTGTGAAGGAGTCGTATTCTTTATCCCACTTTTCTGCTTCACTAAGTCGTTTTCCGTATATTTTATTCTTTTTCGCTTCGTAGCCAAACTTGTCATTAAAGAATTTATATAAGAAAATTTCAGTAACTATTTTGTATTCCCAACCTGTTCCTGCTAATCCAAAAGCTTCTGTTGTGCTTTTTAATGAATCAATTAACTCTATGGTTAATCTTGTTATATCTTTATTGCTCATATATATGTGTTTATATGTAATTGTGCTGTTTGAAATATTCTGCTGTAATTAAATTGTTTAGATGTTTTCTATCATTCAAAGATACTCTAATTCCCGAATCTATTAACTTTTGGCTGATAATAGAAAGCACTTCTTGTTTGAAACTATCTTCGTTAAATATTCTATTCTTATCATTGAAAATTATCTCATCTATTTCTTTCTTTATCTCTAAAAGATTTTCTTGTATTTCATAGTCTTCTTTTGAAATGAGAGCTTGTTCTCTGCTTTGGTTTTCTTCGCTTATTCTTTTGTGAATACGTGCAAAGCGTTCATCTCCTTTGTATTTTTGTTTTAAGTTTTGGTTATGGGCATTGATTTCAATAATCTTTACCATTACTTCATTTATATACTCTATACTTTTCTTTGCTTCTGCTGTGCTTTGTGGAATAAAGCCTTTCTCTCTGAAATATTTTCTAAATTCATCTGCAAGAATTACATATTTATCCTCTGCTTTATCAAAATTGGCTTCAAATAATCTTTGTACTCTTTGACATTGTTCTCTTATATCATTTACAAAAATCTTTAATTCTTCGGCAACTCCTTTCTTAAATTCAAATTCAAGTTCAGAAAGTGCAAGGTTTATTATAGCCTCTATATCTGTTTTAGTTTCTGTACTGTGTAATAGATTAAGCCTTTCTATTTTGTGAGTAACCTCTGTTATTAAAGTAGGGATTGCATCAATAGGTAATTTATTAAGCTTTGCTTTTAGCTCATCATCTCCAAGGATTCTAACTTGGTTCATTATTGCCTTTGTTTCATTTAAAACGTTTCTTAATTGATAAAGGCGTTGTTTGTCTTCTATTGTGTCAAGTTGTTTTCTAAACTCTTCATAATTTTCATAATTGTAGTTGAATAGTTCACTTCTGATAATCTTTATTTTAGACAAGATTTCATCTTTATCAACTATTATTGTTTCTCCTATTGGTGGCATTGGCTCTGTATCTGAGTCTTCCGCAGTGCGATTGAGTTCTTTTAGGTATCTGTCGTTGGTTGCATCAAAGTTTTCTTTTATATCTACAAAATCGACTACATATCCATATTTAAAGTCTTTGTAAGGACGATTTACTCTTGTAAGGGCTTGCAAGAGGTCGTGTCCGTCAAGGCTTCTTCCAAGGTATAGTTTCTTTAAACGTGGTGCATCAAATCCTGTAAGTAGCATTTGATTTACTATCAAAACGTCTATATTGTTTTGTTTTTTGTATTCATCTATATAGGCTTTACGTTCAAGTTTGTCTCCCTCATCATGAAGGATTAAAGTGGCTTTTAGAGGTTTTGTATTGGATTTATATTTTCCATAATGAGCCATAGGCTCAGCTACTAATAAGAGTTCTTCTTTCTTTTCTTCTATGTATGTTGCTTTTTGAAAGCGTTCTTGCCATAGACGATACATCTCTCTTGCTTGAGAATTGGTTTTGCAAACAATCATTGCTCCAACACTCTCATCGTTTTGGGCTATACGAAATTTATTAAAGTCATCAATAATATAATCAAGTAAAGAATTTAGATAGCTTTCGTGTTCTATGATTTTGTTTTTGTCAATGTCTTTTTTCTTTACCTCTATGTTATGGGTTAATTCCTCTAATATGTTTTCTATACGCTCTTTATAGATAGTTTCAATTGGTTCTCTCATTAGTTTTAGAGTGTAACCATCTGCTATTGATTTGTCGTAGTAATAGGTGTCTATATATTTGCCAAAGACTTTCCATGATTCTTGTTCTTCTTTTAATAGGGGAGTTCCTGTTAAGGCTATTTTGATTGAATTTTTGTCTGCCTCTAATAGGTTTGCAAGAAAACTACCTTTTGGATTATAGCCTCTGTGTGCTTCATCAATAAAGAAGATGCGTTGTAGATTGGTGTTATATCCTGTTTCTATTTCTATTTTCTTTGAATCTTCTTTGAATTTTTGGATATTTACTACCATTATTTCTAACTTGCCTTCGTTGTTATTTACTATGGCAGTATCGCGAAAGTCGCTCATTAACTCCTCTCTGCTATTGGCAGTTCTTACTATCAATCCTCTTGAAGCAAATTCATCACTCGCTTGCTCCATGAGTGCAATTCTATCTACTATGAAATAAAATTTTGCTACTGTGTCTCTTTGAGCAAAGTAATCTGTTAGGCTCTTAACCGAATAATAGGAGAGGGCAGTCTTTCCACTACCTTGCGTATGCCATATAATACCACTTTTTACTCCACAATCTAACTTTTTACGAATAGAAAGAGAGGCAAACAATTGCTGGTAACGCATTATATGCTTTTCTAATTGAGTGCTTTTGCTTCCATCTTCAAGCTCAATCGTTTTATTTACGTATGCAATGCCATACTTTAAAAGATAGAGAAATCGCTCTTTGCTAAGCATTGAAGTTAAAATTCTATTGGTAGGGGTGTTTATGTCTTTGTTTGTGTGATATTCAGCAAGTTTTTTTATATCTATGCAGTTACGATGATTTAAAATGCAATCCTCTTGCTCTTGCGAGATTTTTAAATAAGGAAATTGAGTTATAAAAGATTGCTCTACTTCTCTAAATACATTGAAAAAAGCTTTGCCCTTTGAACTACAACTATAAAAAGCACCTTGTATTGGAACTCGGTTTTCGTTGTCATATTCTTGGTTGTTAGAAAAAATCATAAGTTGAGTAATATTGAAAAATCTGCGAAATTGCTTATTACTCATTCTTGTGTTTATTCTATCTCTCTCGGCTAATATGCCTTCTCTGTTATTGGGTTTCTTTACTTCTATAAATGCAAGAGGAAGTCCATTGATAAAGCAGGTAATATCTGGACGGAAATTGTCTTTTGTTTCTGTGTTTTCGCAAGTAAATTCAGTAGTAATATGCCAATGGTTATTGTCGGGGGTGGCAAAATCAATTAGTTTAATCCCGCTATTTGAAGAAATTAAATTGTAAAACTCTCTTCCTAAATCATCATTTTTTGATATTTGTTTGATTTTATTTAAAAGTTGCAGACATTCCAAATCCGTTATTTCAGGATTTAGTCTTTTGAGAGAATTGATAAAAACATCTGTTAGAATATTTGTATTTTCCTCGTAATCAATAATATTATCTAAATAAGTGTAACCAAGTTTGCAGAGATGTAAAGCCGCTGGAACTTGTACTCTTGTATTTTCTGTAAAATTATTCATCCTCTTTTCGTTTCCTCTTACAAAGATACAAAAAAATCTGCTATTATAGGGTCATTTCTTGGTAGTTTTTTGCTATGTTGGTGTAGCGTTCGGCTTCTAATTGTAAAATTCTTATTTGTTCGTTTATTTCTTGGGCTTTTATTTGGTAGTCTTGACCGATGATTTTCAAGTAAGTTTTTTTCTCTTCTTCTGTTTGGTCGGTGTAAATGTAGGGTACGCAATTGTCTTTTAGGATTGATTGTAGGTCTTTGACTATTGGACTGCCGTTGATAAAGGATTCTTTGCTTTTGGGACAGTAATTGCAATTTAATGCTTTTTTCTCGCCTAAGCGTTGTCGGTATTGACCAAAGGCTTTGTTCATTTTGTTGTAGTCAAATCCTAACATAAGGCCTATTCTTACAAGGTCTGCATTGGAAATTTTGTTGTTAAAATCAAGGTTTAAACTCTCTCTTTTGTTTAATAAAAAGTTCT
>JAGCLI010000121.1 GCA_017647065.1 Bacteroidales bacterium | reverse complement strand
TTCCAGTAACTCTTTTCTTAGTTAATGGTATATGTTTTTGCAATAACCCTGCGTGAATAGTGAAATAATCTACACCTTGTTCACATTGTTCTATCAAAGTGTCTTTAAAAATCTCCCAACTAAGATTTTCGGCTTTTCCTCCTGCTTTTTCCAAAGCTTGATACAAAGGAACGCTTCCTATTGGCACGGGAGAATTTCTTACAACCCACTCTCTTATCTCGTGAATATGGTTTCCTGTTGATAAATCCATAAGTGTATCTCCTCCCCATTTAGCTGAATAAACTGCTTTCTCAACTTCTTTCTCCATATCGCTTGAAAGTGCCGAGTTTCCTATGTTTGTGTTTATCTTTACTAAGAATTTGCTTCCTATAATCATAGGCTCTGCCTCAGGGTGATTGATATTTGCAGGAATTACTGCACGTCCTGCTGCTACTTCCTCACGTACAAACTCCGGTGTTATGTAACTATTTTCGTTTTGCTTTGAAGAAAGATTTTCTCTTATTGCAACATATTCCATTTCGGGCGTAATTACTCCTTGTTTTGCTAATGCCATTTGAGTAATTCTACAACCTGGCTTTGCTTTGTAAGGTAAATTCTTAATAGGAAAACGAACCTCATCAAGACTCTTATCATTTAATCTTAGATTGCTATAAACAGAACTAAATTCACTAAGTCTTTGAATATCGTTTCTTTCTTTTAAGAATTTTTCTCTTAGTCTTGGAAGTCCTTTCTTTAAATCTGTTGTTATGTTTTCATCTCCGTAAGCTCCCGAAGTGTCGTATAATCTTACGCTTCCATTGCTTTTTCTTTCTCCCTCTACAATGCTATCGGTTAATTTCACCTCTTGCATTCCTATTTCTATATCAAAAAGATTTCCTTTTTCGTATATTTTTCTTTTTGCATTAGACGCTTCACATTTTGTATTATTCATATTCTTATTTTTTTAACATTAGAAATTCAAAAACTCTGTTAGTGGAGAAGATGCTTGTGCTGTATTGAATGAAGTTGCTAATCCACTTTCGTATGCCTGCCTTCCTGCTTTTACAGCCAAAGAAAAGGCTTCTGCCATCGCAATAGGATCGCCCGCAATCGCTATTGCAGTGTTTACAAGCACAGCATCGGCTCCTAATTCCATTGCTTGTGCTGCATGACTTGGTGCTCCTATGCCTGCATCTATTACAACCGGCACATTACTTTGCTCAATTATTATTTCCAAAAGCTCTTTTGTTACCAATCCTTTATTGCTTCCTATCGGAGAGGCTAAGGGCATTACGGTTGCAGCCCCAACTTCTTCTAATTGTTTACACAAAACAGGGTCTGCTTGAACGTATGGCAAAACTATAAAGCCATCTTTTACTAATTCTTCTGTGGCTTTTAGGGTTTCTATTGCATCTGGAAAAAGATATTTAGGGTCTGGGTGAATTTCAAGTTTCAACCAATTTGTTTGAAGGGCTTCTCGTGCCATTTGTGCTGCGAAAACCGCTTCTTTTGCATTCCTTACTCCTGAAGTATTAGGCAAAAGAATTACCTTTTCCCTATCTATGTACGATAGCATATCGTCTTCTTTTGAGTTTTCAATGTTTACCCTCTTCATTGCAGTAGTTACCATTTGCGTTTGAGAGATTTCTATTGCTTTTCCCATAATTTGATTTGAGGGAAATTTGCCTGTGCCTAAGAATAGTCTTGATTCAAATTCTTGTCCTGCGATTATCAATTTTTTTTTCATTGTTTTTTTATTTTTTTTCTTTGATTTTTTAAATTTTTTCTTTGAAATATTTTCTTAATTCTTTGATTTTTTTTTCAGGATTTTTACTCTCCAAAATCAAAGACGAAAGTGCTATGCCATAAACCTTGGTTTGAGAGAGTTTTTCCACGTCCTCTAAGCGTATTCCTCCTATTGCATAAATTGGAATATCTACTTCTATGTCTTTATATCCTTCTAATCCAAGAATAGGACTTAGATTCTCCTTTGTTGAAGTAAAGCGATAGGGCCCTAACCCTATGTAATCGGCACCATCTTCA
Organism: Bacteroidales bacterium; assembly: GCA_017647065.1. Taxonomy (GTDB): domain Bacteria; phylum Bacteroidota; class Bacteroidia; order Bacteroidales; family P3; genus Onthomorpha. The sequence continues at coordinate 2,696 of JAGCLI010000121.1, read as the reverse complement.
TAGGCTTTAAGAATTTGCTCTTTGGTATTACAAGTCCGTCCTATGATTTGAAAAGATTTAAGTACGTTTCTTGCAAGTGAAATCTCTTCATCTTTTTGCCCAAGGTGCACTCCGTCTGCTTCAACCTCTAAGGCAAGGCGATAATCATCGTTAATAATTAACTTAGCCTTATATTTTTCACATTCTTTTTTTAAGATATTTGCAGCTTCCCTCCTTTGACTTAGGCTACTGTGCTTCATTCTTAGTTGAATAAGCTTTATGCCGTTGTCTAAGGCAAGTTTTGCACTATCTATGTAAGAATACTTATTGTTTTGGTGTGTTATAAAGTATATTCTATCCATTTTTATTCTTGTTTTATTTCCATAGAAAACCCATAATCGCAGCTGCTGAAAATCCAATCTCTTTTAATTCTGAAAATTTACTTGGTTCAACGCCCGAAAGTGCAAAGACGTTTTCATCAATCACTCCTTGTTTTACGGCTTTTCTTAATTCTTCTTTTGAAAACTTTGCCTCATATCCTTCTTTGCTTATACTATTATATATAGGTGAGAGAAAAACATAATCACATTTTGGTTTCCACTTCCCAACCTCTTCTATACTATGACAACTTCTACTTATTCTTCCCTCAAAGGCAAAAGGTGATGTGTAATTGTTGCGTTTATTTAAATGCACTCCTCCTATTTGAAACTCTTTTGCTACTTCCAAACAATCGTGTAACGAAAGGCGTCTTCTAATTGCAAGAGGCAAGTCTTCAAGCCAAAGAGACATTTGCACAGAAGTAAACTCAGGTTTGCGAATATGGAAATATTCTATCTCATTATTTTGAAGCAAGTTTTTTATTATTTGCTTTTCCTTTTCCCAATCTTTGTATTGAGGAAGTGTTATGCCGATTAACCTCCACATGTTGCATTTATTATTGTTATTTCATCTGCTTCTTTTAGTTGCGTTTCGCTCCATTGCGTTTTTTTCACAACTTTATTGCCAATTGCAACTGCACAAAAAGATGCCTCTACTTGCAATAATTCTAATAGTTGATAGATATTTGTTTGCGTATCTACCTCTATTTGTTTTTTATTCACAATTACTTTCATAAAATTTTTGTTTTTGAGGATTAAAAAAATGATTTAAACTTCCGTTTCCTTTTCCAGAGAAAATATCTTTTGATTCCAAGATTGCCGAATAAACATATTCTTTTGCAAGACCAATAGAGGTTTTGTAATCATAGCCTAAGGCAAGATAAGAAGCAATAGCCGAAGAAAGAGAACAACCTGTGCCGTGAGTGTTTTGGCTATCTATTTTCTTTGATGTATAAGTTTGAAAGCTATTATCAACATCCAAAAGAATATCTGTGCATTCCCCTTGTTCAAAGTGTCCTCCTTTTATAAGCACTCTTTTTGTTTTAAGACTATTCTTAATAAATAATGCTACTTCTTTTTGCTCAGCAAGACTGTTTATGCTTTTTCTTTGAGCAAGAGAAGCTGCTTCAAAAAGATTTGGCGTAATAATATCTACCAAAGGAAAGAGATAGTCTATCATTGCTTGCCTTGCATCGTCTTGAAGCAAGGAAGCTCCACTTGTTGCTATCATTACAGGGTCTAAAACAACACTTCCTTGAAACTTATGCCTGATTAAACTTTCGGATACTTCTTTTATAATATCTTTATCAAAAAGCATTCCGATTTTTATGGCTTTTACGGGTAAATCTTCTAAAATTGCATCTATTTGATTGCGAATTAAAGATTTTTTTAATGCAAAAACATCTCTTACTCCTAAGGTATTTTGAGCCGTAACAGCACTTATGCAACTACAAGCAAACAAACCTAAGGAAGATATGGTCTTTATGTCGGCTTGAATGCCAGCTCCACCACAAGAATCTGAGCCTGCGATTGTTAAAACGGGAATAATCTGTTTTTTTCTAATCATTACACTCTCTTTTTTCTGTGATTTGAGAGTGTACTTCAAAAGAAGATATTTCCCCTGTCTGCATTATCAGACCGGTCAAAGGGTATAATCTCAGCCTACAAAAAGTAAGCACCCCCAAATCTTTTATACAATAAAATAAAAACTACTTCGTTTATTTGATAGTGCAAAAGTAGAATAATTATTTTAAAGAAAAAAATTTTAAACCTTACATAAATAAAATAAAACTTATGAAAAGAACCTATTTATTGATTGCAAGCCTTGTTTTAATCTTAACAGGAGCATGTAATAGCAAAGCAGAACAAGAACTTTTAACGCAAAAAGCACTTCAGGATTCAGTTGAAGCTGCCTTAGCCGCTAAAAACACCGAAGTAGAAATGCTTTTCCAACAACTAAACGAGATAGAAGAAAACCTAAGCGTTGTTACATCGAAATATGCTGACGTTTCAAAAATCAAAGACAAAACAGGAGAAGTAAATGTCGATACAAGAACAAAAATAACCTCACAAATCCAAGACATTAACGACCTTTTGACAGAACAAAAGCAAAAGATTGACAATCTTAACGCTCAATTAAGAAAACAAAAGAATACAAACAAAGAACTAACTGCCTTTATTGAAAAATTACAAACAAGAATTTCCGAACAAGAAGAAGAAATACAATTACTAACTACTGAATTGCAAAAACATAAAATAGTTATAGAAAATCTTAACCGTAATTTAGATGAGTTAAATAAGAAAAATCAAGACAAAGACGAAAGAATTTTAAAAATTGAC
>JAGCLI010000120.1 GCA_017647065.1 Bacteroidales bacterium | reverse complement strand
TTGTATCGCACAACATATTTGTTGAATAATTGTTTGCAATTCCTCCTAAGAAAGATGAGCACCCTATCTTACTATTATATAATAGATGAACAAGCAATCCAGAAGTTGTTGTTTTGCCATGAGTTCCTGCAATAGCAATAACCTTTTTTTCTTTCACTATTTCAGCCAACGCAAACGCTCGTTTATTTAATTGAATCCCTCGTTTAATAATTTCTTTTAGTATTTTATTTTCAGCAGGTATTGCAGGAGTATATATAGCTAAGTCTATTACTTCTGGCAAATGATTTACATCTTCTTCATAAGTAATATTCATTCCTTCTTTTTCAAGTTCGGCTGTTAGTTGGGTGCGAGTTCTATCATAGCCATAAATATTATGCCTATTATTTTTTAGATAACGAGCAATAGCACTCATACCTATGCCACCAATTCCTACAAAATAATAAGTTTTTGAGTTCATCTATTTATTAAGTATTAGTTCTATTTGTTCTACTATTCTTTTATCAGCATCTCTAATGCCAAGTTTAGTAATATTTTCAGACATTTCTTGTTGTAAAGCTTCATTATTTATCAATCTATCTAATTCTCCTATGAGTTTTTCTCTTGATTCTATATCTTTAACCATTATTGCGGCAGATTTTGACACAAGAGCATTAGCATTTTTAGTTTGATGATCTTCCGATACATTTGGAGAAGGAACCAAAATACAAGGTTTACCAACTATACAAAGTTCTGAAATTGCAATAGCACCAGCTCGTGAAATTATTACATTAGCCAAAGAATAAGCCTGTTCCATTTCATAAATAAACTCATAAACTTTAATATTTTCAGAGTTGATTTGTGATACCCTCTCTTGTGCTTTTTCAAAAAACCATTTACCTGTTTGCCAAATTAACTGAATATTATTCTTAACAAAATAATCAAGATTATTTATTATACTCTCGTTTATTGTTAAGGCACCTAAACTCCCTCCAACAACCAACACTATTGGTTTATGTGGAACAAGATTAAATGTTGATAAAGCTTTGTTTTTTATTTCTACAATATTGTTTTGCAAAAGTGAAATATTTTGACGAATTGGATTTCCTGTGAAAACTATTTTGTTTGCAGGAAACCATCTCTCCATATTCTCATATGCAACACATATTCTATTTACACCATCAGCCAAAATTTTATTTGTTACTCCTGGATAAGAGTTTTGTTCTTGTATAAGAGTAGGTATTTTTTGTGAAACAGCAGAGCGTAATATAGGACCAGAAGCATAGCCTCCTACTCCTATAACTATGTCCGGCGCAAAATTCTTTATTATTTTTTTAGCCTTCATCATAGAAGAAAGTAGTTTGAATGGAAACGAGAAATTTTTCCATAACTTTTTGCGTTGAAAGCCAGCTACTGGCAAACCTACAATTTCATAGCCTGCTTGTGGCACTTTCTGCATTTCCATTTTGCCTTTTGCACCAACAAATAATATTTCTGCATCTATATATTTATTCTTTAAAGCATTAGCTATTGATATTGCAGGAAAAATATGACCTCCTGTTCCTCCTCCACTTATTATTACTTTCATAGTTGTTCTATATTTGTATTTTCTTTTTCTATTTGATTCTCTTCTTCATTAGTTGCTACCATTGTATTTTGCTTTTTCTTTTGACTCTCTGCGCTTACATTTAACACAACTCCTAATGCGCAACTACTAAACAAAAAAGATGTTCCACCATAACTTAGAAAAGGTAGAGTTTGTCCTGTAACTGGAATAATTCCCGTTGCTACAGTCATATTTATTAACGCTTGAATAATTATTACAAATGCTATTCCTAAAACAATATACTTACCAAACAAACCTTTTGCATTCCTTGACACTGCTATACATCTATAAAATAGAGCAAAATATGCCAATAGAATTAAAACACACATAAAAATACCACCTTCCTCCAAGATAATTGCAAAAATAAAATCGTTATGCGATTCACTTAAAAAACGTCCCTCAACAGTATTACCTATTCCTAAGCCAGAAAGGCCTCCTGTTGCTATTGCCATTATTGCAGAATTAGCTTGATTGTATTCATTTGGATCACCATTATAATGAGCCACAAATCTATTTAACCAAGTAATATTTCTACCTATCTCTATTCCAAAATAACTTAACAAGAACACAAAAGCAACCAAACTTACTCCAACAACAATAGTCATAAATAGGTGTTTCAATTTTGCTCCCGCAACGAATACCATTAAGAAACAAGCTAAGAAAAGAAGTGCTGCAGTAGAAAAGTTTTCAGGAAAAATCAAACCACATATTACAGATATTTTGATCATTAAAATTACAAATTCTTTTGTTTCTTTTATTCTATCCTTTAACGATGCTAATTCCGAAGCTACATAAAGTATCAACACATATTTTACAATCTCTGAGGGTTGAAATTGTCCGATAAAAGGCAATTCAATCCAGCGATTTGCTGCTTTTCCGAACATTTCTCCTATCCCTAGTGTTACAAAGAGTCCAACAACAGAGATTGCATAAAGAAGTTTCAACACACGAGCATAATTGTCATACTTTATCCTATGAGCGATATAAGTAGCGAATATACCAACGCATATTATACCTATCTGTTTAAAAAACATATAACTAACATCTCCGTCTAAACGATAGATATTTTTACCCATTGTGCTAAATACAAATATCAATGACAAGATAGATAGTCCAAAATAAACTATCCATATAATCTTATCGCCTTTTATTTGTGGTTTTCCTATATTTAGTTTCATTTACTACAATTCATTAACTAATTGTACAAATCTTTCTGCATTATTTTCAACACTCTCTTGCTTACCATTGGCTGGAGAATACAAAACAACATCAGGCTCATTTGCAAAATAATATGCCATTTTAACAGCATTTGACAAATCTTTTACTTGAATTAAATTAGTCAAACCATTAAATAATTTTGTTATTTTTTGATTGTTCTCTCCAACCATTATTAAGGTATGTACCTTTTCTTTTACTGAGCTCGCAAGTGAGGAGAGATCAACCATATTGTCTTGGATTTCTAATATCCAAATAATCGGATTACCTATTGTCTCAAAAGTAAACCAAGTTGAATTAGGAGTTATACTTTTAGAATCATCTATATATCTTACTCCTTTTATATTTGCAATAACTTGTTTTTTATGTTTGTAATTCTCTTTACTACCAAACATATTTCTTAGAGTTTCATTTCTCAACATAGCAATTTCTGAATATTGTCTTCCTGCTAATGTCGAATGCACAGTTCTGCCTTGTGTTGCTAACTTGTCGATAGTCATTGTTGTTATCTTAATTTAAGTGTTACTATTGTGGTTACTGCTAAAATTATTGAAATTATAAAAAATCTTTGTACTATTTTTTGTTCAGGATAACCCTTCTTTTGATAATGATGATGAAGAGGTGACATTAAAAAAATTCTTCGTCCTTCTCCATACTTCTTTTTTGTATATTTAAAATAAGAAACTTGCATAACAACAGAAAGATTCTCTACAATAAATACACCACATAAAATAGGTATTAACAACTCTTTTCTAATCAAAATAGCAAAAACTGCTATTATTCCACCTATAGCTAATGAACCTGTATCTCCCATAAAAATTTGTGCAGGGTGCGTATTGTACCAAAGAAAGCCCATAGTTGCTCCAACAAAGGCTGCAATAAAAATTGTCAATTCTCCAACATTTGGAATGTACATTATATTGAGATAATTCGCAAAAATTATATTTCCACTTACCCAAGCAAGAATTGCCAAACAAGAACCTATAATTGCAGAGGTCCCCGTAGCTAATCCATCTATACCATCAGTAAGATTTGCTCCATTAGAAATTGCGGTAATAAAAAAGATAACAATAGGAATAAATATTAACCAAGCGTAATCCTTATAGTTGTCACCTATCCATTTTATTAACCAACTATAATCAAACTCATTATTTTTCACAAATGGAATTGTAGTTTTTGTAGAACGTGAGGATTCTTCTTGAAACTCTACTTTTGCATTTTCATATTGTGATTTATCCTGCAAATTATGTTGTTGCGAATATTGTGCTATTTCCGTTTTTTCTTTTATTGTTATATCTGGGTGGAAATACATCATACAACCAACCACTATTCCTAACACTACTTGACCTACAACTTTAAGTTTTCCACTTAATCCTGCTTTATTTTTTCTAAATACTTTAATGTAGTCATCTATAAAGCCCAATGCTCCTAGCCAAATAGTAGTTATCAGCATTATTATAACATAAATATTATCT
>JAGCLI010000119.1 GCA_017647065.1 Bacteroidales bacterium | reverse complement strand
TTTTTTAAACTTTTTTTAATCCACTATTGTTACTATGTTGAAAGTTCTCCAAACAATGAGACTTTCGGTTAATAAGTTTTTTGTTTAATTAAATTTTTTTCAATTATGTCAATACAATATGTAATTGTCAAAAGAGACATCAGTGTGGGACAAAATCCCGGAGAAAAGTATCTTCCACAAATTGTAAGAGAACAACCTGTGGATTTAGACCTAATTGCAGAACAAATTGCCGGTGCTTCAACAATGAGCAAAGCCGATGTAATGGGTGTTTTACAGCAGTTGCAAGTAGAGATGAGTTATCATCTTACTCGTGGAGCAAGTGTTAGGCTTGGACTTCTTGGCACTTTCACGCCTTATTTGAGGTCAAAGGCTCAGTTAGATGTTGATTTGGTTAAGGCAAGCACGTTTAAAGGTTTGCATATCACCTTCAGACCTTCAACTTGGCTTAACATAAAAATCAAAAACGTTGGTTATACGCTTGTCGATCCTGATGTGAAAGGCATTGTGCAAAGGACTACAAGCACGCAGGGGCAAAACAACGAAACAACTCCTACGACCGATGAAACAAACCCTACAACCGATGAGACAGACCCTCCTCAAACAGAGGATCCAACTACTTAAATCTCATCAAAAACGATGTCTAAGAACCGCAGAATTAACTCTGCGGTTTTTTTGTGCTTTAAGAGATAAAACAAAAAAAAGCGAAAAGAATTTTGCTATTAGAAAAAAACATAGTACTTTTGCAAGTTGAGGTAATAAATTAAATAGTAATTAATAAAAATTAAAAAAAATGAGGAAATTATGGTTAACATTTACTGCAATGTTATTTTGCAGTATTGCGTCTTTCGCACAGACAATACCTATTGGGTCAGCGGAAGATTTTATGAAAATTGGTAAGGTTGATACCCACCCTGTAAGAGGTAGTTATGAATTAACAGCGAACATTGACTTAGGAGATTTAGGAACGCTAACCGAAGCGGTCATTCCTACTTTCGAAGGAACTTTTAATGGTAATAATAATAGAATTACCTACAATGCAAATTTCAGTGGGACAGGTTCAGTAATTAATTTCGGATTATTCGGAAACGTTGATGGTTATCAAACTAACACCAGTTGGTTTAATCCTACATATTCAACTGCAACAATACACCATTTGAACGTTCAAGGAACTGTTACTTTAAACGGAACAACGGACAACATGAATGTATCTTTGATTTGTGGTAATCTTGGAAGTCATGGAGTAATTGAATATTGTAATGCACTAGGTAATATAAACTCTACTGTTAATCCAGAACAGGGAGGAGGAAGTGATGCAGGACTTATAGTAGGAGAAAGTGCAGGAACTGTAAAATATTGCCAAGGAAATGGAAATGTTGTAGGTGTAGGATATGTTGGTGGATTGATTGGACAAATGACAGGTTCAGCAAGTGTTTTTGCGTGTTCTTTCTCTGGTTCTGTTACTGCACTACAACCAACAAGTAATAATGCTGCATCTACTGGAAACTTTGCAGGAGGAATTTGCGGACAAGCATTTGGTCAAACTGAGCTCACTAACAGAACATCTATTGAATTTTGTGTTGTTAATGCAACTATTAATACAGAAAATACAGATGATGGTGATGCTGAAGGAATAATTTGTTCTGCGGGTCTTGGGAGTGCTAACGGTGGTAGAACTCCTGTTCATAATTGTTATGGAGCAGGAGTAGTAAACGATGAAGATATAAATCATGATGATGACTTAGCAGATCATAACAACGGATCATTTAGCAACCTATACTACGAAAACGAAGCTATTGCAAATTGCACAAAAACTAATGCAGAATGTATAGCTGATGCACTTAACAATAATATTCCTACAAGCGAACAAACTAAATTTTATTTTGATGTAATAAATGGAGACGTAGTTTTGATTATCGGACAAAGACCAAACGTACAAGCTATTTGTGAAACTCCAATAGAATTTAGGGTTACGCAGGAAGAAAATCAGCCATTCATTATAAGTTGGACTCCTGTTAATGATAATACATATTATACAGAATCTACTTTCATTTTAACTCTATCTGGAGGAGAACTTGAGCAAAGCGATGAAGTGATTCTGCAAAACATAAATTATTTCTCACCTGGAACAACTTTACCTGCAAGTGAAAATCCTTATGTATTCACTATTAAAACACAATGTGCAGAAGGTGTTTTTTCAGAATCACAACAAGTTATTTTCTATGTTGATCCAAATTGCACAGCTAATGTAAACCTAAGCGATGCAACTACAACATCTGCAACAATAAATTGGCAAGGAAATGTTAGTACAGTTAAATTAGGAGATGAAACATATAATATTAGCGAAGGTGTAACAGAATATACTTTTAATGATTTAACTCCTGCAACAACTTATACTGCTGAAGTAATATTTAATTGTATTAGACACAATGAGCAAAATCAAGAAGAATCTTATACTAAAACTTTAACAATAGAGTTCACAACTCTTGCTTCTGCATTCATAACTAAACAAACAGGAGACTTTAACGACGCTAATACTTGGCAAGGAAACAATGTTCCTAAAGGAAAAATTGCTGATATAAAAATCGGTGAAGGACACACAGTATATGTTAATCACAATTTGGTAATTACAGGTTCATATAAGATTACAGACAATCAAGGTGTTCTTCAAATAACTCAACAAGGACAATTGATAAACAATACTACAACAGATGTTCCTGGTATTATTGAGATAGTTTCTGCTCCAAAAGCAAATCAACAATGGACTTTCGTTGGAGCACCTTTCGATAATTATGTATTAGGTTGCATTTTACCAGAATCTCACGATGTTTCAGTAAAGAAATATTCTTACGAAGTAGGTGGTTGGAGCGATTCTTGGGCTACTATTATTACACCAATGAATGCAGGTGAAGGTTATTTTGCTTATCCTTTCTTAGATGCACCTATAACTTTCACAACTTACGGAGACGTTGGTACATATGAAGATAGAGGTAATAATGGTTACGCAAGTACTGAAACTGTAACTGACCTTAACATCAGTAATGTAGAAGTTTCATTACCTTCTGGATGTCCTAACAATTGGATGGCTTTATCTAACCCTTATCCTGCAAAATTAAAAGTAAGTAAGTTCTTAGAAGAAAATGTTTCAAAACTTCAAGGTAACTGCGTATATGTATTTAGAGACGGATCTTTTGACCAAGGTAATATAAGTACAGGAGAAATTGCAATGACAGAAGGTTTCTTCGTAAACCTTAGCAGTACAGGAGACAAGGAAATTATTTTCAATAAAGGACAATTATCATACAACAATCCGAATTCTGCTAAGGCTTCTGCTAATGAATTTATCAAATTAACTTTAATAAACGGAAACAAAAAGGTTAGAGCATATCTTGCACACAATGAAGATGCAGAACAAGGATATGATATCTTTGATGCAAACAAACGATTTGCTCCAACAGAAATTGCAGAACCTTACTTTATAACAGACGGTATTGCATTGATGAAAGAAGAATTTGCAGAATTACCTTACTATGCAACAATGAACGTTCGCAGTTTTGCAGACGACACTGTATCATTTGTAGTAAACAACATACCTGAAGGCTTAGCAGTAAGCATAATCGATGGCGAAAACATAATTGATATGGTAGAAGGTGGAGTTTACACAACTGAAATCTTAACAGGAGAAAACGCAGACAGATTCAAAGTATTGATTAAAAAATCAGTTTCAATTAGCGATGTAGAAGAATTAGAAGTTAATATCACTAACAACAATCGTCACATCAGCATAGCTACTACTGAAACAGACTTACAAGTAGAAGTTTACAACGCATTAGGACAAAAAGTACTTTCTACAAAAGACAGAAACTTTACTTTGAACCAAGTATCTGCAGGAGCTTACTTGATAAAGGCATTCAACAACAAAGCAAGCAAGACTCAAAAGATAGTTGTAGAATAATAAACCAATAATAATAGAATCTTTTAAGGCGGAGCGAAAGCTTCGCCTTTTTTTTATTTTTTTAGAAAACTTGTTTTTAGAATAAGCTTGTTTGAAACGAAAGATTGAAACTCTTTCTATGAAATGGGCTTATTCCATTTTCTATAATTGCTTGACGGTGTGCTTTTGTGGGATAGCCCATATTTTTATCCCAATGATAGTTTGGAAATTCTTTGTGTAGGTTTAACATATAGTCGTCTCTATATGTCTTTGCTAAGATTGAGGCTGCGGCAATTGATTGATAAAGAGAATCACCCTTTACGATACATTGAAAGGCAATGTCGGTGTTATTGTTAAAGCGATTGCCGTCTATTAAAAGCAATTCTGGCTTTTGTTTTAAGCCCTCAACGGCTCTATTCATTGCAAGAAAACTTGCTTGAAGGATATTTATCTTATCGATTTCTTGATTGCTTACAAAGCCTACGCAATAGGCAATTGCGTTTTGTTCAATGATAGGACGCAGAAGCCTACGTTGCTTATCGCTTAATTTTTTAGAATCATTAAGCAAGGGATGTGAGAAACCTTGTGGTAAAATAACAGCGGCTGCGACAACAGGTCCTGCTAAACAGCCTCGCCCTGCTTCATCGCAACCGCATTCTATTGTTTCTTTATTGGAAAAGAATTGTTTTAACAATTTTTATTTTCCTATGTATTTTAAAAGACTTTCAAATAAAACTAATCCGTCTGTGTTTCCAAGCTCTGCATCGGAACAACGTTCAGGGTGAGGCATCATTCCAAATACGTTTCTTGTTTTGTTTGTTATTCCGGCAATGTTTTCCACGCTTCCGTTAGGGTTGTATGCTACATCTACATTACCTTCTTTGTCGCAATAGCGGAAAAGTATTTGATCGTTTTCGTTTAGGCGTTTAATAGTTTCTTCATCTGCAAAGAATCGTCCTTCTCCGTGTGCAATAGGAATGTTTAGGGCTTTTCCTTTTATAGCATCTTTTGTGAAAACGGTGTTTGTTGTTTGGGTTGCTATGTATTGATTTTTGCAAATAAACTTTTGATTGTTATTTGCAAGCAAAGCACCTTCTAATAGACCACTTTCGCAAAGAATTTGAAAACCATTGCAAACTCCAAGCACATATCCACCTTTGTTTGCAAAGGCTTTTACGCTTTCCATTATAGGAGAAAGGCTTGCAATTGCACCACTACGAAGATAATCTCCATAAGAAAAACCACCAGGAAGGATTATCATATCACAATTTTGTAAGTCTGTGTCTTTATGCCATAGTTCTACCACTTCTTGCTTTAAAAGGTCTCTTAAAAGGTAAACCATATCGTGGTCACAATTAGAACCCGGGAAAATTACTACTCCAAATTTCATATCTTTGTATTAAATTATGTTTCTAATTTTGCAAAAGTACAAAAAATTAGTGAGGGAAGAAAACTTTAATGATTGATATTAGTAAGAATATCATAAAGAAAGTGCCACTTTTTCTTTCATTGTTGTATTGAAGGAAGAAGTTTGATAGGAAAAATGCAAGTGAAATCGAGAAAATGAAAGACATATTATATTCAGTCTTTGAAAGAAAAAATGGAATTAAAGAAATAATCAATAACGTGAACATTACGGCAGATTTTTTTCTGTATTCTATCACTCGGTTGCTTCTTGAGGAAAGTGTAGTGAAGATTGCAGGGATAGAAAACAACACAAGGCTTGCTATATAGACTACTTGCATAGGTTGATTTAAGAATTGAAAATCGAAATGCAACCAACCCTTAGAAACAGCCAATAAATTTGCTTGAATATCCATTTGATTAAGGTAATAGAATATGAAGAGCAAAATATAAGGAGTGATAAGTCCTAAAATACTCATTACCCAACTACGCCATTTGTAGATTTTATAGATTATTAGCCCTATCCAAATCCAAAAAATAAAAAGAATTGCAGGAGCATAAAACAAACTTGCTAACGAAAGTAAAGCACAAGAATTATAAACCTCGTCAATTCCTTCTTTCTTATCGTGACAATTCAAAAAGAAATAAAGAGCAAAAATTATAAGAAAGTTAGAAAATAGCATTGAGTTAAGAGTCATACATTGATAAGAGCAACTCATCAAAAGAATATAGATAAAGGCAGGAAGGAATGTGTTTTTCTGACTTAGATGATTATTAGTAAATAATTGATTAAGCAATAATCCTTGAAGAAGAACAAGAACAAAAGCGGCTATGCTTGAAAATAGATGATAGTCTTTTGCAAAATCATAAATAACTCTATAAAGAGGCATATCAAACTTATTAGATATGACCTCAGGAGGAGCGATAAAGGCTTGACTCCAAAATATTATTGGAACAATTGACAGAATCAGTAATTGTAAAGTGTACTTCTTTTTGAATATTCTTACAAGCATTTTTTTTATTGTTTTGTTATTTCTTATGCCTTATTTACGTTGAAAGACGCAAAAAGATACATTTTTATTCAGTTTTTAAGCGATAAAACATAAAACCCACGAAAACTCTAACTCCACTTGCAAAGTCGTTAGGGGCAGAATTTAGATTAAGTAAATAATCTGCTTTAAGAGTTAGACGAATCTTATCATTTAAAGCATATTCTACACCAACAAAAGGAGATAAGGCTAAGAAAGAGTTTTTTCTATATGAAACATTTCCCTCTGCAATAAAGTCATCATAGGTAGGAGCAAAGAGAGTAGTGTTTTGAGTGCTACCTCCACCAAATAAAACACCAACGTATGGCGAAAAACGTTTGTTTTGCCAAATGCAATCAACCAAAACCCCACCATAAGAAAGACTAAAAACACTATTATGCTTGCCATAATTAAGATTAGAAACATATCCCTCGCCTCCAACTCTTAAATGCTTTCCTAAATGCACTTTTGCTGCACCCCCAATGCCAAAAGGTACGCCTTTTGCTTGGAGATTTTGTAGCGAATGCCCATTATTTGTAGCGATTGTAAAGTCTTTCGATTGCAAATAACCACTATGCACCATCATTCCACCCGAAAATCCATTGTATTGAAAAAGATTTTGAGAAAACCCAAAGAATGACAAAGTGCAAAGCAAGATTAAAAAACAGATTTTTTTCATTTTTTCTTTCCTTTTTTGTTTGTAGGCTCTTGATTTATGATTTCTTCAAGAGCTTTCTCGTCAATGGATTCAGGAGTCATTGTCTTTGGAATTTTGTAGTTGTTTCCCTCATATTTAATGTATGCTCCATATCTACCATTTAATAATTCAGCACCATTAGCGAAAGTTTTGATAGGTAATTGTTTTTTGTTTTTTTCTTCCAATAAAGCAATACATTCTTCAAGGCTAATAGTCATAGGAGAAGAAGTCTTAGGAAGAGATGCGGTTACTTTG
>JAGCLI010000008.1 GCA_017647065.1 Bacteroidales bacterium | reverse complement strand
GTGTTTTCTATTAGAATGATTGTTGCATAAGTAAATAGAGTGTAATTTTCTATTGAAATAGGTATTGGGGCTAAAACAAAAATCAAATTTATGCAAGCAAAACAAATTGTCCAAAGCATTGCATAGGTCTTTCTAATGTAAAATAAGAGTATAAAGAATGATAAAAAAGTTAAAGCAATAAAAGTGTAGTGTGTAATTTGTTTTTTGATGCAAAAAATAAAGAGTAGGGCAAGTAATGCACAACCTATATATCCTGCAAGAGAGCATAAGAAGGTTCTAAACTTGCTTTTACTTATGCTTTTGCAACTTCCCTCTGCCGAGGTATCAAACTCAATTTCTTTTACTTTGTTACCTAAGATTAAAGAGGTAAGAGCGTGGAATGATTCGTGAAAAAAAGTGTTTAAGTTACAAACTATTTTTCCTATTTTGTTGTTGTGACTCAGTATTAAACAAATAAAGATTATAATTATTTTGATTGCCATATTTCCCACGCTTTTTCTGCTTGATAAAATAACATTTTTGCTCCGTCAATTGCTTTTGCACCTTTTTCTCTTGCTTTTTTCATTAGCAAGGTTGGAGAAGGGTTATAGATTAAATCAAAAATTTGATGAGAGGAATTTAGTTTTTTAAAATCAATATCTGGTGTTTTATCTTTTAAAGAGTGCATTCCTACCGGTGAGGCATTGATAAAGAGAGTATTGTCGCTAAATTCCTCATTCATTTGATTGTAAGAAATCTGTTCTTGCTTAGGGTTGCGACTTACTATTTTATGTTTGATATTGTGTTTTGCTAAAACAAAAGAAATAGTCTTTGAAACACCACCACTTCCTAATATATAAGCTTGGTTAATTCCTTGAATATTAAGTTGATTTAAAAGACTATATTCAAAACCAAAAGCATCGGTATTGTAACCTTGAAGTTCTATATTGTTGTTTTGACGAATTATTTTTACGCAATTAACATTCCCACAAGCCTTTGCAGTAGGGCTAAGAGTATTTAGGTAAGATAATATTTTTTCTTTATAGGGCATTGTAACACAAAAGCCGTTAAGATTTTTTTCTTTTTGAATTAAATCTTCTACTTGGTCAATACACTCTATTTCATAAAGATTAAAATCACAATCTATTTCCAAACGAGCAAATTTTTCATCAAAATGCTTTTTGGAATAAGAGTGGGAGAGAGGAAAACCTATAAGTCCGTAACTTATTTTTTTGAAGTTTTCTTTTTTGATACGCCTTTGTATATTAAATATATTACAAACAAAACTCCTAATCCGAGAAGGATGTAAGAAAGTTCATGACTATATTGGTCAATCAATTCTTTATTTCCGTGTCCTATGTATCCCAAAACTGCTAATAAGATATTCCAAATACCAGCTCCTAAGGCAGTAAAACAAATGAAACTAACGATATTCATTTTTGCTAAACCTGCGGGAATAGATATTAACTGACGGATTCCAGGTACTAAACGACCAATAAAAGTTGAACTTTTGCCGTGCTTATCGAAATATTGTTCAGCTTTTTCTACCTTTTCTTTGCTCAAAAGACACATCTTACCGAAACGAGTTTCTACAAATTTGTAAATAATTGGTCGTCCAAGCCAAAATGCTAAGTAATAATTTATTAAAGCTCCTATTATGGCACCTAAGGTTGCAAAAACAACGACTAAAACTATGTTCATATTGCTTTCTTGCTCTAATGCCTTGTATGCAGCAGGTGGAACAACAACCTCAGATGGAAAAGGAATAAAACTACTTTCTATTGTCATAAGTAAAGTAACTGTTCCGTAGTTCATATTGTCCATATACCAAGAGGTAACTTGTTCAATAATTATTTTTTCTTCACTCTTTGGGGTTGGATTTTGCGTTTGGGCAAAAGTTGTTATACTAATGCTTGTGAAAAATACGCAAATAATAAATGTTTTAATAAAGTTCTTCATTATCTTCAAAATATTTATGCAATTGTTTAAGGAATAAGCGTAGTTCTTCATTTTTTTCAAGAGGAGGAAATTCTATTAAATCTTCTAATAAAGTAGGTCCATACATTTCAATAGCCTCTGTGATATATTTTTCTAAGTTGTTGGTAGTAGTATTTGTGTGAGTAATTATTTCAATATAGGTTGCAAAGGCGGTATATAAACAATCTTCAACATAATCTGCTGTTAGTAATTCTTCTATTAAATTGTTTAAAAGATTTAATGATGCATCTCCACTATTTTCTACAAAGAAACTTTTTGCCCAAGTTGTAAATAGCATAGTAAGTAAAGAATATTGTTCTTCCAGCTTCAATTCGTTTGGATATTTCTTTGATTTTAATTCTGCAATATTTTCTTCAATGGAATCGTATATGCTTAGGAAAAGTTCTTCTGCTTGTTCAAATTTACCAATTATTAAAAGTAATTCGCTATATGCTATTTTTGCAGAATAATTCTCTGGTTCTATTTCAACTATCTTTGCGGCGTAAGTTTCTGCCAAATTATATTTTTCTAATTCAAGGTAAATGCGAGATAGGGTGTGATAAATATATGATTTTGTGAATAGTATTTCTTGTGAGAAAAAAGGGAATTGAAGACTTTTTTTTAGAATTTCCTTGCATATATCTTCGCATTGCTGAATTTTATTTTCTTCAAAATATATGTTTATAATCTCTTTGTATGTTACTCCATAGGTATTTAATAAATCATTGCGAGTTTGGTTTAGTAAGGTTTTGTTTTGGAGTTTTATTTCTAATAATTCTATTATCTTTTTTAAGATTTTTATTCTATCTTTCTTCTTTCCACTATCGATATAGTTTAGATATTTTCTTCTAATCATATCTAAATCATTTGGTTGTAAACAAAGATAGTATTCACATGCACTTAAAGCCTTTGGGTAATCTTCACATTTTTCATAAAATTCAGCAATCATTTCCCAATACGATAGATTCTGAGGGTCGTATTCTACGAATTTTTCAACTATTGGATAGAAAATCTCTTTGTATTTATTTTCTACTTTACACAATAGACTCGTTGTGCTAATCAATCCATCGGAAATAGTAGTGCCTGCACACAAAAAATCTCTTGCTCCATAACTTCTTACTTCTTCTCCTTTGTTTTTTGTGTAGTTGTTATAACAAATCTCAAATGCTTTTATTAAATATTTTGAAGCTTCTTCGTATTTAAATAGCCTTATGTATTGATATGCTATTAGGCTTAATATATATTCATTTACTTTGTGTTTTAAACACTCTTGTGCTGTGTTTAATGCTTCTTTATCTTTGTTGTTTTTTGATAGAATTTTAGCTCCCTGATAAGCAAGAAGGGTTCGGTGTTCTGGATTTTTTAATATCTTTTTTTCGTTTAATAGATAAACAAGAGCTTTTTTGTAATCGCTCTCAGCAATAAAATCCGCATTTCTTACAATAATCTCTTCATTATTTGGATATTGTTTATAGGCTAATTGTATTGCTTTTTCTAAATAATATTTTTGGTAATTCTCAATCGAAAAGAAGTCTATGATATCCAACCATTCATCTATATCATAGAAAATTAAGTTTGCTTTATTTTCTACTTTATTTTTGAAGTCGTTTATTAAATAATCTATGTCTTCGTTCTCGTCTTGATAATTCATTGTTTGGTCTTTATCTTAATTCTACAGGAATCATTGCAACACGGAAAAGTTTATTGTTGCGGAAAATAATGTAAATATTTCCCATGTAAAACCAATGTCGATTGCTTCCATCGAAATTGTTTAATACTTCTCTGTCTGCTTTGCCCCAAGAAAGAAATGCCATATCCATTGTCATATCTTTTATTAACTCTTTTTGTAAGATTGCTTTGTGATATGTAGGATAGGTGTCTTTGTATTTCAAAACCTTATTTCCGTCTGCTAAATAAAGATCAAAACTCAATCTATCTCCTAAATTAAAATCGGCTGGCATATAGAATTTTCTTCCTTTCTCGTTTCTCATCAACATTTGGAATTTTCCGTCTTTTACTACAAAGTCTAAACAATGGAAAACGTCACCTTGTTTAACTGTTATAGGTCTTTTCCAACGTAAATCAATAACGGTTAATGGAAATTTGTCTCCTCGAACTACAAAATCTTTGTCTTTATAATATTCTCTAACTTTCTTATAGTAAGCCTCAATTACAAAATCAAATTCTCCACGTTCTTTAATAGTTGGATATTTGTAATAAACCGTATCACGACCTCCTTTTTGTACTAATTTCAAATACACATCTGTTAGATTTTCAGCGCTATGACACCAATCAGCAACGGTAAATGTTTTTCCGGCTAAGAGTTTCGCTTTTCCAATAGGATAATCGGTGAAAGAATATTTGCGACTATCATCATCGTAGTTATAGAGTCTTGTTCCGTTGAATAATCTCTTTAATGTAGCATCGGTAACCACAGGAAGAGTAATTTTATATCCCACTAAACGCATAGGAAGGTGAGCATAGTTGCTATTAGTATCATAATCAACAAGATTTATGTCCTCGTGCGACCATTTACTTACAGGATATTGATTCTTATTTTCGTTATAATAACTCATAGGTGTGAAAGGAAAATTATAACGATTGTAATAATTTTGATAATTATAAAAAACAGTATCACCAGTTGAGCCAATAACAAGTTTCATGAAAGGATATTGCATTTTTGTGAAATCTCGCATATAGTCATCTGCATTGAAAATCTTAGCAAATGCAAATTGATCTGCAACATAGTCTGCAACTACAAACCATTCTCCTTTAAGCGATTGTATTCTTTCGGGACTCATTCTTGAAAGTTTGTAATATTCTACTCCTGTGTCGTCATCCTTTTCTGGAATTGCAATATTGCCAACAAAAAAGAATTTATTTAAAGCCGAATCAGGTACATCTTGCAAATAGAGAGTTTGCCCCACCATTGCAAAAGGTGTATTCATGAATTTTAAATGTTTATCATAGTCAGCATAATCAAAATCAGGAAGATGCTTATATTGTCTAACTTGTGCAATACCTTGATTAAAAGATAGGATTGCTATTAAAATACAAAGAATAAAACGATAGTTTCTTCTCATAAACATAATTATATTGTTTGGTTTTAAACGGCAAATATACGAATAAAACAACGAAAAACGTACACAAAATAGTTTTTTTTTCTATTTTTGTAAATAAAAACATAGAAAATGAGAATAGATATTATTACTTTATTTCCGGATATGTTTACAGAGATATTCTCTCAAAGCATCTTGAAAAGAGCACAAGATAAAGGCTTGTTTGAGGTTGGAATACACAATCTTAGAGATTATTCCTTAAACAAAAATCATAACGTTGATGATTACCCATACGGAGGCGGTGCAGGAATGGTTATGCAGATAGAACCGGTGGATAATTGTCTTAATTTTTTGAAAGAAAAATACCATTACGATGAGATAATTTATACAGCACCTGATGGTGAAAAGTTGTCGCAAAGTCTAAGTAATGAATTAGCCTTGAAAGAAAATATTTGTATACTTTGTGGTCATTATAAAGGTGTTGATGAACGCATAAGAGAACATTTGATTACAAGAGAGATTTCAATAGGAGATTATGTCCTTAGTGGAGGAGAGTTAGCTGCTGCGGTTATTGCCGATAGCGTTGTGAGACTTCTTCCGGGTGTGTTGAATGATGAAACATCTGCTCTTACCGATTCTTTTCAGCAAGATTTAGTTTCTCCACCTGTTTACACACGACCTGCAAATTACAAAGGTTGGCAAGTACCTGAGGTCTTATTAAGTGGACACGATAAAAAAATTGATGAATGGAGATTTGAACAAGCCTTAAAGCGAACAAAAGAACGCCGTCCCGAATTGCTAAATGATAAATAGATGAAAAATAAAAGGCTGATTTATTTCGTTAAATCAGCCTTTTATTTTTTCTTATTCCTTGAAATAATTATTTAACTATTTGTTTTAATTTTTCAGTTAAGATAGGAATGATTTTCTTTGCATCACCAACAATTCCTAAATCTGCAACCGACATAATTGGAGCAAATTTATCTTTGTTGATAGCAATGATTAATTCACTTTCTTCCATACCTGCAAGGTGTTGAATAGCACCTGAGATACCACAAGCTAAGTAAAGGTCAGGTCTAACAGTTTTTCCTGTTTGTCCTACTTGTCTTTCATGTCCTATTATTCCTGCATCAACACATGCTCTTGAAGCAGAAACTTCTCCTTTTAATAAAGAAGCTAATTCACCAAGCATTTCAAAGCCTTCTTTTGTACCAACTCCACGTCCACCTGAAACAAGTACTTTAGCTTCTGAAATATCAACCATATTATCTGTACTTTTAACAGTTTCCAATACTTTTACGCGGAATTTTTCTCTGTCAAAGTTGATAGTATAATCAATGATTTCACCTTTTCTATTTGCATCTGCTTCCATAGCTTTCATAACGCCAGGACGAACTGTTGACATTTGAGGACGGTGATCTGGACATACGATAGTAGCCATAAGGTTTCCTCCAAATGCAGGACGAGTTGACCAAAGTTCTTTATCTTCTGCAATTTCAAGTTTTGTACAGTCAGCTGTCAAACCTGTTGTTACTCTTGCAGAAAGTCTTGGGCCCAAATCTCTTCCTATTGTTGTTGCACCGATAAGAACGATTGAAGGTTTTTCATCGCATATTATTTGATAGATTGCTTGAGTGTAAGGTTCTGTTGTATAAGTAGCAAGAGCCTCATCATCACAAACCAATACTTTATCAGCACCATGAGCGATTAACTCTTGTGCAAGGTTCTTCACATTGTGTCCTAATAACATTGCATACACTTGTTGATCTAAATCTTTTGCTAAAT
This sequence comes from Bacteroidales bacterium, assembly GCA_017647065.1. GTDB lineage: Bacteria > Bacteroidota > Bacteroidia > Bacteroidales > P3 > Onthomorpha. Next base: position 4,210 of record JAGCLI010000008.1, on the reverse strand, counting down.
CGTGAGCCTTACCCAACAATTCTAATGCAACGTTTTGCAATTTGCCTTCTCTTTGTTCGCAAAATACGAAGACGTTTTTATATTGTGATTTATCCATTGTATTCTTTCTTTAATTTTGTTAGATAATGTATTTTTCTTTTAATTTGGCAATGATTAAATCAGCTGCTTCCTCTGGTGAAAGACCATCATGAACTTGACCTGCTGCTTTCATTTCTTTTGCTCCTGCTTTTTTAACTTTAGTAGGAGAGCCTTTTAAACCAAGTTTTTCTTCGCTTACTTCGATTTTTTCTTCTGTCCAAATTTCTACTTCTTTATCCCAAGCCTCTACAATGCCTTTAACACTCATATATCTTGGCTTAACAGCAGATGCAAGACAAGTTAAAAGACAAGGACTTTCAACCTCTACTATTTGATAACCATCTTCCAATTGTTTCTTTATACGGAAAGTCTTTTTGCCATCAAATTCTAAGTCTTCCAAATAACTAACTTGTGCAATACCTAAGTGTTCTGCAATTTGAGGACCTACTTGTGCAGTATCTCCATCGATTGCTTGACGACCTGCAAGAATTAAATCATAATCTAAAACTCTCAATGCACCAGCCAAAGCATTAGAAGTTGCAAGAGTATCAGCACCTGCAAACTTACGACTTGTTAAAAGAATTGCTCTATCAGCACCCATAGCGAAAGCTTCTCTAAGAACTGCTTCTGCTTGAGGAGGTCCCATTGTGATAACTGTTACTTCTGCACCATATTGTTCTTTTAATTGAAGTGCATATTCCAAACCTCCTTTGTCATCAGGGTTGATGATAGATGGAATACCGTCTCTAATAAGGGTTCCTGTCTTAGGATCAAGTTTCACCTCAGTTGTATCAGGAACTTGCTTTATACAAACTACTATTTTCATCTTTATATTATTTTTCTTATTATACTTATTAAATTCTTTTTCTCTTATTTCAACAAAGCAGCAGCAATTACCATACGTTGAACTTCACTTGTTCCTTCGTATATTTCTGTAATCTTAGCATCTCTCATCATTCTTTCAACAGGATATTCTCTTGTGTAGCCATATCCTCCGTGAAGTTGAACAGCCTTTGTTGTTACTTCCATTGCAGTTTGAGCAGCGAAAAGTTTTGCCATCGCAGCATCTTTTGAATAAGGTAAACCATTGTCTTTTCTATATGCAGCACTTCTAACAAGGAATCTTGCAGCATTAACATTAGTTTCCATTTCTGCCAATTGGAATTGAGTATTTTGGAATTGAGCAATTGCTCTACCGAATTGTTTTCTTTCTTTTGTATATTTAACAGTTTCGTCCATTGCTCCTTGTGCAATACCTAGGGCTTGAGAAGCAATACCTATACGACCTCCATCAAGAGTTTTCATTGCAATACCAAAACCTTTTCCAACTTTTCCAAGTAAGTTTTCTTTTGGTATTCTACAATTTTCAAAAATCAACTCACAAGTAGCCGAACCTCTAATACCAAGTTTCTTTTCTTTCTTACCGATTGAAAAACCAGGAGTTCCTTTTTCAACTATGAAAGCAGAGATTCCTTTATTTCCAAGGCTTTTATCTGTCATTGCAAACACGATATAAACGTGAGCATAACCAGCATTAGTGATGAAAATCTTGCTACCATTTAAAACGTATGCGTCTTCTTCTTCAACAGCTGTTGTTTGTTGCATAGCAGCATCAGTACCTGCATTAGGTTCAGTAAGACCAAAAGCACCAATCCATTCACCGCTTGCAAGCTTAGGAAGATATTTTTGTTTTTGTTCTTCTGTTCCGTTTTCCATAATAGGAGCTATACACAAAGAAGTGTGAGCCGAAACTACAACACCTGTTGTTGCACAAACTCTTGAAAGTTCCTCAACTGCCATTGTGTACATTTGATTAGTACCACCTTGTCCGCCATATTCTTTTGGAACAGGAATACCCATAATACCAATCTTTCCCATTTTTTCAACAGTTTCTATTGGGAAACGTTCAAGGTCATCAATCTCTGCTGCAAGAGGTTTTACTTCATTTTCTGCAAACTCTCTAATCATTTGCAAGAATAATTCTTCTTGTTTAGTGAAACTAAAATCCATATCGTGTTAATGTTAATTTATTATTTTACTTACTTGTTTTGTTAAGAAACTGCAAATATACGAAAAAAAAACATAATGACAAATTATTTTAAGTAAAGAAGAAAGATAAACAACTTTTTCCAATAGTTAAGCCCAAATGCTTGCGATATTTTCAAGCAAAAGATTTCCAACTGCAAATTTTGAAAAAATAAGCCCTTAACTAAAAACCATTAAATCAAAGACTTAACAATTTTAAGCCCTAAAAAAACTAAATTTTTCTTTGATTTAGTGTGATTTTTTCTTGATTTTAGCGAAAATAATTCTTGGTTTTAGAAAAATAATTCTTTGTTTTAATAAATTATTTCTTTGTTTTATTTCAATTTTTCAAAGATTTCACTCGCCAAAGCCATAATTTACCTTAAAATAGTCCTAATTTTCGTCAATTTTTCGCAAAAAATTTCACAAAAATCCCAAAATGAAATTTCCGTAAAATAAAGATTTTTGTCTATGAATTTGAGTTGTGAAATTAAGAGTTTACTTAGTGTTTTTTTTAGAAATAAAACATAAAGCAGGAAATTAGTGTCAATATAAAAGACTAACAAATTTTTTAAAAAATTAAGAAAGATGAAAAAATTAGCATTATCATTAGTTGCCTTATTTTTGGCAAATGTGGCTTTGGCTCAAATTAACTTTAATGACATCAATCCTGATGCGAGTGTAACAACTGAAAACGAAATGGGATACCCAATTTATGTTTATGGAGTAGGGGAATGGAATGCGGAATTTTATATTCAAAATTATATTCCTTATTCTTCTTATGTTGCTTGTTTTGTTGAGGGTGCTGGCGTGGTTGTAAATTCGGGAGATATAAATGGAATGCAAACAATTAAGCCATTACAAGAAGGGGAAATGATTGGAAGCTCTTCTATGTTTGCAATAAGTGATGGTGCTCCTGTCTTTCCTGCAATTTATGATGCAGAAGTATTCACAAATTGGATGGGACAAACCGCTTATGTAGGTTTTCAAGTAAAGAATGCAGGTGCTGTTCATTATGGTTGGATAAAAATGAGTGTGAATAGTAATAATACATTTACTGTTTTTGAATATGCTTATCAAACTTCTGCAAATACTCCTATTGCAGCAGGAGATAAAGGTAGTGTAGGAATTGAATCTGCTGTTGTTTCAAACAATATTTCTCTTTATCCAAATCCTGCAATGGATAACTTAACTCTAAACTTTAATGAAAAGGTGGAAGTAGTTAAGATTTATTCTGTTGATGGCAAAGAAATAGAAAGCTTTATTCCTTCTTCATTGAATGAAACTATAAGTGTAAAAGATTATAAAAGTGGAGTTTATTTTGTGGTTTCTTTTAATGGAAATGAAAAATCGATTTCTAAATTTATCGTAAAATAATTTATTCTTTACATTAAACAAAAGGGCGTTTGTCTATGACTTACGCCTTTTTTATTTCTTTTTGTAGGAGTTCAAGGAATTTAGCTCCGTGTCCGCCGTCCATTTGTGAGTGATGAAATTGAAAAGATATTGGTAGTAGTGTTTTAAAAAGCTGTTTGCGATATTTTCCCCACATAAGCATTGGATTTGTGAATTTATCTGTGTATTGATTTACTATGCTATCAAGCTCGGTTTCAATCATTGCCGAAGTTCCTATTATCATATAATCTTCTAAGAAATTACTTTTGTTTTCTTTTGAGGTGCGTTGAGTTAATTGTGTGTAGTCTTTGACAAATTGTGTTAAGTCTTCGTTGAATGCAATGTCGCAAGAGTTAATTCCTCCTTTTTTATTGTTTAAAATTACATTTATCGCAATTTTGTCATATTTGTATAGTTTGTCTTTTTCTATAAGTAGATAAAATTCTTCAATTTGACTTGCTGCTTTTCCTATACACCAACATAATAAGGCGTTGAAACTAATGTTTAATTTTTTACTTTGTTTTAGAAGATTGCTAACGTTGAATGTTTTTGTTAGGGTAACCATTGGCATTGGTGAGCAAAGCCATAGATTAAAGGCTTCTGCACGAGAGGTGTCTTGTGGATTGATTTGTGTTTTCATAATTTATATAAGTGTTATTGTATAATCTTTATCCAATTATCAACAATATCTACTTTTATTCCAAAATGTTTT
>JAGCLI010000118.1 GCA_017647065.1 Bacteroidales bacterium | reverse complement strand
ATGCTCCTGTTTTTGAGAAATTGAGTTTGTTTGCTTCGCTTGTTGAATCAAAACCAAATGAAGAATTACAATGCCATAAACACAAAATTTTCTTTTGGATATAACACAAAATTAAATGCGTTTATTAAATTGAACCTTCTTTTAACAGGAGTAGATTTTAAACAAGACTTCAATAATGCAATAAAATTAAAAGAGCAAGCATCAATACTTTATTCTGAAATAGCAGTTGGTTGGAATTTTAAAGTAAATAGGCTAACTATTCACCCAACTGCTGGTATTGGGTTAATGAGTGTTTGGAATAATGTAACACTTAACAACAATGAATATGGTTTTAATTCAAATACAATTGGTTCAAGTTTAGGTTTATCTCTTTCTTATGAAATAAACAAAAATCTTTCCTTTGTTTCAGAATTTTCAAGCATTACTGCGAAACCAAAACTTGCAAAATTTCCGGAATCAGATATTTTATTAATTAAGGAATACTCTTCAAGCGAAAGAGATTATATTCAAATGACAAATTTCAATCTTGGATTAAGAATTAATTTCTAAGATTTTTTAAAATATTTCAAAGAAAAAATTAAAAAAATCAATGCTTTATTTTCTAAAAGCATTGATTTTTTTATTTAATACAGGATGTATGTAATCTGGCATCAATTCTTCTAATGGTATTAGTACGAAATCTCTTTTTTCTATCAAAGGATGTGGAATTTTTAGGTCGGGTTCGTTTATTATTTCGTTTTCATAAAACAAAATATCTATGTCTATTGGACGATTTTCGTATGTTGTGGCATTTGGATTACGTTTTCTGCCAAGCAATGCTTCTATTTCGTTGCAAATTACAAGGCTTTCTCTTGGTGTTTTCTTTGTTTCAAAGATTGCAACTGAATTAAGAAATTTATTTTCGCTTTCAAATCCCCATGCTTCTGTTTCAATAAAAGAAGATTCTTGAAGCTTTGTTCCAAGTTTTTCTTCTAATAATTCGTAGGCTTTAAGAATTATGTCTTTTCTATCACCTAAATTACTGCCAAATCCAAGTACTATCTTCATAAAAATTCATATAAAAAGAATAAAGCACCCAAAACGAGTGCTTTATTCAAAGTATTAACCAATTAAAACATTTTTTACATTTTATCTGCAACTGCTCTACCAGCTCTTAATGCTGAAATATTTGCATCAACAACTGCATCGCCTTTTTTTCCGAAGATACTTCTTACTGCATCTTCTAATTTTTCGATGTCAATTCTCAAATATTTTGACGCAGCTCCAAGAACAACCATATTTGTTCCTATTGGATTGTTTACTTCCTTAGCTATAGCATCTGCATCGAAAAGAATGTGATTTTTTATCTTTTTAACCTCTCCAAGAACTGCATCAAGATCAGGATAATTTGGTATATTAACAAACGGATTTTGGTTTGTGATAATCCAACCTGTTTCTCTGTTTAAGAAAGGTAAATAACGCAATGCTTCCATTGGTTCAACAGAAAGTATTATATCACATTCGCCTTCTGGAATCAAATCCGAAGCTATTGGTTGGTCGCTAAGACGTAAGTGAGATTGCACATCACCACCTCTTTGGCTCATTCCGTGAGTTTCAGCTTGCTTCATATACATTCCCATGCTTAAAGCAGCTTTTGAAATGATAGCAGCAGAACTCAATGCTCCCATTCCTCCTACTCCACACAATATTATATCTATTTTCATCTTTATCTCCTTTCTTTAATTATTTAGCTTTTTTAGCCATTTTACGTTTTTTATTCGCCCAAACTATACATTCTCTTCTTGGAATAATTACTGATACTCCTTGATATTCCAATTCTTCTTGAATAACTTTGATATTCTCTTCTAATTTGCTTGGAAGAGGATTTATTACTCTTATATGTTCAGGGTCAACTCCGATTCCTTGACAAATACTTTCGATTCTACCTGTTGCAGATGATTTTTGAGAACCTGTCATACCTGTAATTCCGTTGTCAAGTATCATTACTGTAACAGGAACGTTATCTACAACGCAGTCAAGTAAACCTGTCATTCCTGAGTGTGTAAATGTACTATCTCCAATCACAGCAACAGTTGGACGAAGGTCTGCTTCTGCTGCTCCTTTTGCCATTGTGATTGAAGCACCCATATCAACTGTTGTATAGATTGCTTTCAATGGTGGCAACGCTCCTAATGTATAACATCCTATGTCAGCAAACACTTTGTATTCTCCATAAGATTTCATTGCTTCGTTTAGAGCTGTGTAAGAATCTATGTGAGGACATCCATCGCATAACTTTGGTGGTCTTGGAGCTAATAGTTCTGGAACAGGGAATCCTTCTTTTACGTTCATGCCTAATGCTTTTCCTACTAAATTAGGGCTTAATTCTCCTGTTCTTGGTATTGATCCATCTAAACGACCTTTAACTTGTTTGCCTTTGTTAAGAAGTCCTTTTATTAATCTTTCGTATAATGGTTGTCCTTCTTCTAATACTAAAATTGTTTCGCATTCATCATATAATTTGTTCAACAATTTTTCTGGCATTGGATATTGACTGATTTTCAAAACAGGATATGGGCATTCTGAATCACGGAAGTTTTCCATTAAATAGTTATAAGAAATTCCGCATGCTACAATTCCTATTGATTTGTCTTTTCCGTCAATGTATTTATTGAAACCATCGTTTTCTGATGCTGCGATTAATCCTTCTTGTTTTGCTAATAATTCTCTGTATTGTACTCTTGCGTTTGCTGGAAGTAAGATGAATTGATTTTTCTTTTCAGGTAAAGTGATTTTATTTTGGTTCTTTACTGATTCTTTTCTTACAACGCCTGCACGAGAGTGTGCCATACGAGTAGTTATTCTCATCATTACTGGTACATGGAATTTTTCTGATAGTTCAAATCCATAATGTACCATATCGTATGCTTCTTGTTGATTGCTTGGTTCTAAGACTGGTATCAATGCAAAATCACCATAAAAACGTGAGTCTTGTTCATCTTGTGATGAGTGCATGCTTGGGTCGTCTGCTGCTATGTATATCAACCCTCCATTAGCTCCTGTGATTGCAGAGTTCATGAATGGGTCTGCTGCTACGTTGATTCCTACGTGTTTACAACAGAACATTGCTCTTTTTCCTGCATAACTCATTCCTAAAGCAGCTTCCATAGCTGTTTTTTCGTTAGCTGCCCAATTGCTTCTTATGCCTAATTCTTTTGCTTGTTTAGAGTCTTGAATATACTCTGTTATTTCTGTGGAAGGTGTGCCAGGATAAGCAAATACACCTGATAATCCAGCGTCTATTGCTCCTTGTGCGATTGCCTCATCTCCCAACAAAAGTAATTTATCCATTGCTATATTTTTTTAAATTTATTACTCCCATTATAAGAAAACGCAAAACTAATATTTTTTTTAGACCTAAGCAAATTTTTTCAAAGAAATAATAAAATAAAGCAAAGAAATATTTTACAAAAACAAAGAAAAAAAATATTTTTTCTTAGAAATCTTTCTGCGAACGAATAAATAGCGAATCACAAACCATAATAAGAATTATGTTTACTATGGAGCTAAACAATATGGTTAATAATAACTGTCCTATTTGTGCAAAACTAAATGTATCTATACAGATAAATATTGTCGTGTGAAGAAAAACCATAAGTGAGGCAAAGCCTAAATAATTTGCAAAGCCCATTTCTTTTGCAGAAGGAGTGAATGTATTTACGTCAAAATTATTTGTAAACCATGAAAGCATAATAGGTTTTATTGTTGCTGTAAATGTAGCTGTTGCTGTATGGAATCCTACTTGTGAAGAGAATAAATCAACTGTCAATCCCATAAGAAATCCTAATATCATAACTAACCATTTTGGGAAGTTGTTAGGTAGTAAGATTATAAACCATATATAGAGCATTGGTTCTATGTATCCAAAAATTTTAATATTGTTTAATAGCAATATTTGAACAAATGCAATCAATAAAAACTTTAAAAGTGTTAAAAAAATATTTCTACTCATCTGCAATGCTATTTTCTAATAAATCTTGTTCTACTTTAAATAGATTTTTTACGACATAAACATATTCTAATTTATTGTAGTCTGCCGAAAATTTAAACTCTATATCAAAAAATCCTGTTGATGGGTCTTTTGTAAAACTCTTTACATACCCTACTTCTATACCCTCTGGATAATTTCGTGAATATCCACTTGTTATAAGTGTATCCCCTATTTTCAAAGGAATAGAAGATGGCATTTCTTGTACCTTTCCTATTCTATAATCGCCACCTTCCCAAATCATGATACCTGTTGCTTGCGTGCGTTTATTCTTTACTGCAATTTTTGTATCCTGATGTAATACCGTCATTACAAGTGAGAAATTTGAAGTAGCGTTTACAACCAAACCAAGCAAACCATTTGGAGTTATAACGCACATATCTTTCATTACTCCATTGGAAACTCCTTTATTTAACATAAAATAATTGTTGCTTTTATTGATTGATTTAGATATTACAGTAGCCTCAATGAATGTAAACCTTTGTTTATACACCGTGTCTTCTACTTGCATTTCTTTTTCAGTAAACTTAACATAGGAATTTTCTATTTGACTTCTCAATATTGCATTTTCTTTTGACAACGCCTCATTTACCGATGCCAAATAAAAATATCGTGTAATTTTATTACTTTGTTCATAAACTTTTCCTGAAATATTATTCGCAAAATTAACTATTGCAGAACCTTGATGATAAGAATTTTGCGATATTAGATAGATTGCTACACCCTCTAACAATAAAAAAAGAAAAACAAAATAGTATCTTTTTAAGAATCTAATTAAATTGTTCAT
>JAGCLI010000117.1 GCA_017647065.1 Bacteroidales bacterium | reverse complement strand
TATTCAGAATATAACATATCCTATTACAATAAATATTATGGATACAATTCCAATCAATTTTATTACACCAACAATCCCTAATTCGTCAAGATTTAGGAAAAAATATGCCTTTAAGCGGTGATTTAACTCGTTGGGCAAATCAAGGGGTTTTACTTTTGAATGCTACACTTACGGTAGAGGCTCATAAAGCGGGTTCGCATCAAAATAGGGGTTGGGAACAGTTTACCGATAGTGTTATAAGGATATTGGCAGAGAAAAAAGAGAACTTAGTTTTTATTCTTTGGGGTTCTTATGCTCAACAAAAAGGAAAGTATATTGATCCAAATAAACACTTGATTTTAAAAGCACCACACCCTTCTCCATTAAGTTCTTATAGGGGATTTTTTGGTTGTAAACATTTTTCTTTGACTAATAATTTTTTACAATCCAAAGGAATTGAACCAATAGATTGGTAAAAGTGTTGTATATTTGTAAAAAATAAATGCTTCAAGTATGATAAAAGTTGATTTTGATTTTGCGGGAGTTTGTTTAAATCAAGACTTGCAAACTTGTGAGAAAGAGATGTTACTTGCTCACGAGTTAATAATGAATGCAAATGGTGAAGGGAATGATTTTTTAGGTTGGAGGGATTTGCCTTTGCAGATAGAAAATCTTTTAGAAATAAAGAATGTTGCAAAAAAAATAAGAGAAGATAATGAAATTCTTGTAGTTATAGGAATAGGTGGTTCATATCTTGGAGCAAGAGCAGTGATTGAAGCATTGAGTGGTGCTTTTGAGAGTTTGAAACCTAAGAAAGAATCGCCTTTGGTTTTGTATGCAGGAGAGAATCTTTCGGAAGATTATATGGCGGATTTGTTAGGAATTTTGCAAACAAGGGATTTTTCTCTTTGTGTAATATCAAAATCGGGTACAACAACAGAACCTGCTATTGCTTTTCGTATTTTGAAAAAAGCATTGGAGGAAAAATATGGAAAAGATAAAGCAAAAAATAGAATAGTTGCAATAACCGATAAGTCAAAGGGTGTTTTGAGAGGATTGGCTAATGAAAATGGGTACAAAACCTTTGATATAAAAGATGATATTGGTGGAAGATTTTCTGTTTTGACACCTGTGGGATTATTACCTGTTGCTGTTGCGGGATATGATATAGAAGCATTGATGCAAGGTGCGAGAGAAATGAGAGAAGTGTTGATAAATGATAAGTCGATGAGTAATCCTGCTTGGCAATATGCTGCATTTAGGAATATATTATATAATAAAGGAAAGAAAATAGAAGTATTCTTAACTTATTTGCCTGCTTTACAATATTTATCTCGTTGGTGGCAACAACTTTTTGGTGAAAGTGAAGGTAAAAATGGTAAAGGATTATTCCCTGTTTGCCTTTTAAATACAACAGATCTTCACTCTATGGGGCAATATATTCAAGAAGGCGAAAGAATAATGTTTGAAACTGTTTTGCAAGTAAAGAATAATAATAAAAAAGTAGATATTCCTTATGATCAAGAGAATAAAGATGGTTTGAATTACTTGCTTTCGCATTCATTAAATCAAATAAATAAAATAGCACTCAAAGCAACACAACAAGCACATATTGAAGGCGGTGTACCGCAAATGAGAATAGAAGTAGAAAAGATAGAAGAAAAGACTTTAGGTGCAGTATTATATTTCTTTGAGTTTGCTTGTGCGTTAAGTGCCTATGCTTTAAAAGTTAATCCCTTTAACCAACCGGGTGTAGAGGCTTATAAAAATAATATGTTTAAACTTTTAGGTAAAATTTAAATAATTAAAAAAGCCGTGAAACTTTAAAAGGTTCACGGCTTTTTTTAATTCTATCTTCTCTAACTTAGTTAGCAGGATTTGTTGGATTGTTTTGTGCAGGTGCCATTGGCATTGCAGGTGCTTGTGGTTTTGCAGGAACGGTAGTTTTTATTGCATTAGGATCTAATTGAGTTCCATTTGTGTTTTCAACTTTAACCTTTCCTGGTGTTAAAGCTGTAGCCACAAGGCATAAAACAAGCATTACCACTGCTAATATCCAAGTTGCTTTTTCTAAAACATCAGCTGTTTTTCTTACACCCATAATTTGATTTTGAGAAGCAAAGTTTGCTGCTAATCCACCACCTTTTGAGTTTTGTACAAGAACAACTGCTGCTAACAAAACTGCAACTATAACAATTAATACGGTTAATAATACGAACATTTTTATAACTTATTTTTATTGATTATTCAATTATTTATTTCTTTTATTCGATTTGCAAAGTAAACACTTTTTTTTGGATTATCAATCATTAACTGCTCATAAATTTTTATTGCCATAGTTTTGTTTCCTTGTTGAAGGTAAATTTTAGCCATTGTTTCGGTAACGTTTTTAAACTCTTTTGAGGCACTATTCTTGATAATCTTGTCAATAGTGAAAGAAGAAGAAAAATCTTCTTCACTTTGCGAAACCTTAGGGTTTTCTATCTTTAAAAATCTCTCAATTAACTCTTCTTTTGTTGGGTTTTCGCCTAAGTCAGGCTCTGTATATTGATTAATCTCTTCAAGAATATCTTTATTGTTTTGTTGTTTTACAACAGATTGTTTTTTATATGGATTTTCCATAATAGGAGCTTCCAAAAAATCTTTTAATCTAATTCTATCGGAAATGTAGGCAGCAGACAAAGTTTTGTACTTGTTTTTATTTTGATTGTTTAGAATATTACTAAAACGTGCTGCATACATATAAAGAATGTTACAATAAGGATATTTTGATATCAACCTTTCTACGCCAAGTAGGTTTATTAGTTCTACTTGCCAATCGTTTAATTCTATTAAATCGTTGAGTCTTTTATCCATTCCAATAAAAATACATTCAAATGTTTGGCAAAATTACGAAAAATGTTAGTTGTACCAAGAAAAAAAGAGAAAAAAGTAATGTAAAAATACAATTTTTTTACAATAAGTAGTTGCTATTTCAAAAAAATGCTGTACTTTTGCAGTCTGAAAAAAATAAAACAACATAAAAATGAAAAGAACATATCAACCTTCACGCAGAAAAAGAGTAAACAAACACGGATTCAGAAAAAGAATGTCTACAGCTAATGGAAGAAGAGTCTTAGCTGCTCGCAGAGCTCACGGAAGACATAAATTAACTGTTTCTGACGAAAGATAGTTTTTTATAACTATTTTACGAGAGAGAAAAAATCGAAAGATATTTTGCGAGAAGCATTGACAAATCCAATGCTTCTTTTTTTTTAATACGAGATGAAATTGAGAAAAGTAAAACAAAAACAACTTGTAGAAAGAGTTTTGATTACTGATGCTGCGGCAGAGGGAAATGCTATTGCAAAAATAGACGAAATGGTAGTGTTTGTACCTTTTGTTGTGCCAGGAGATATAGTGGATTTAGAGATTTATCGTAAGAAAAAGAATTTTGCACAAGCTAAAGCAGTAAAAATACATCATTATTCAGAACAAAGAGTTGAACAAAAATGTCCTCACTTTACGCAATGTGGAGGTTGTAAGTGGCAAACTTGGGATTATACAGAGCAAGTAAAGTATAAGCAACGTCAAGTAAGAGATAATCTTGAAAGAATAGGTAAAATAGATTGTTCTCAAATGCAAACAATCCTACCTTCTGAAAATATATATTACTATAGAAATAAATTAGAATTTACATTCTCTACAAAACAATGGATAGAGAATGTAAATTCTAACGAAGAGAGGTCTTTGCAAGGAGCTTTAGGCTTTCACGCACCAACATTCTTTGATAAAGTAATAGATATTAAGCATTGCATCTTGCAAGATGATATTTCTAATCAGTTAAGAAATCACATAAGAAAATATTCGCAGGAAAAAAACTTAGAATATTACGATATACGTTCTCATGTGGGCTTTTTAAGGGGAATGATTGTAAGAACAAGTTCCACAAAAGAGTTAATGCTGATAGTAATATTTGCAAAACAAAGTGAGGAAATAATACCTATGTTAGATAATATAAAGGAAAACTTTCCTCAAATCACATCTTTGATGTATTGCATTAACGAAAAATTCAACGATTCAATATCAGACCAAGAAATACTCTTATATTCGGGCAACGATCACATAAGAGAAACAATGCAGGCTTACAAAAGCGATAAAATTCTTACCTTTAAAATACGTCCAAAGACATTTTATCAAACAAATCCTCAACAAGCCGAACGCCTTTACTCAATTGCAGCCGATTTTGCAGAGATAAAACCCTCAGATACTGTGTATGACCTATACACAGGCACAGGAACAATTGCAAATTACGTAGCACACCTTGCAAAAAAAGTAGTAGGAGTAGAGTATGTTGAAGATGCAGTTGAAGATGCTAAGATAAATTCAGAGTATAATCAGATTTACAACACTACATTCATAGCAGGCGATATGGCAAAGATACTAAATGATGATTTCGTTGCACAATATGGCACTCCCGATGTAGTAATTACCGATCCACCTCGTGCAGGAATGGCAGAAAATGTAGTAAATCAACTCTTGAAGATAAAGGCTCGCAAAATAGTTTACATAAGTTGCAACCCTGCAACACAAGCAAGAGATTTGGAATTATTATCTCCTTTATATAATGTAGGGAAAATACGTCCGGTAGATATGTTTCCACACACACATCACGTAGAAAACGTAGTAGAATTAAACTTAAAACAAGAGAATTAAAAAAAACGATATATGGAATACAATTTTAGAGAAATCGAACCAAAATGGCAAAACTTTTGGAAAGAGAATAAAACCTTTAAAGCAGAGATTAGAGAAGACAAACCCAAGTATTACGTTTTAGATATGTTCCCTTATCCATCGGGAGCAGGACTTCACGTAGGACATCCGCTTGGTTACATAGCCTCAGACATATTTTCAAGATACAAACGCTTGCAAGGCTTCAACGTATTGCACCCTATGGGATACGATGCTTACGGATTGCCAGCAGAACAATACGCAATACAAACAGGACAACACCCTGCAATCACTACAGAGAATAATATAAATCGTTATCGTCAGCAATTAGATATTTTAGGCTTGTCTTACGATTGGGATAGAGAAGTAAGAACTTGCGATGACAAATATTACAAATGGACACAATGGACTTTCCTAAAACTATTTGGCAGTTACTATTGCAATGATGCACAAAAAGCACGCCCAATAGAAGAATTGATTTGTGTGTTTGAGAAAGAAGGAAACCAAAACATAAATGCCGCAACCTCACAAAGCGAAAAATTCACATCAGAAGAATGGAAAAACTTTTCAGACAAAGAAAAAGCAGACATTTTAATGAATTATAGAATAGCATACCTTTCAGATTCTATGGTGAATTGGTGTAGCGAACTTGGAACTGTGCTTGCTAACGATGAAGTTGTTAATGGCGTATCGGTAAGAGGAGGTTATCCTGTTGAAAGAAAATCAATGCGTCAATGGTCTTTAAGAATCACAGCATACGCAGAAAGACTTCTTAACGATTTAGACAAGCTTGATTGGACAGACTCATTGAAAGAAATACAAAGAAACTGGATTGGCAAGAGTCAAGGAGCGGCAGTATATTTTAAATTGGAGAATGGCGAAACATTAGAAGTGTTTACAACAAGAGCAGACACGCTTTTCGGAGTTACTTTTATGGTTCTTTGTCCTGAACACGACAAAATCGCCGACTTAACCACACAAGAACAAAAAGAAGAAGTAGAAAAATACGTTTCATGGGCGAAAAACCGTAGCGAAAGAGAACGTCAAGCAGAAGTAAAGAAAGTTTCGGGAGTATTTACCGGCTCTTACTCACTTCATCCTTTGAGTGGAGAGAGAGTTCCTATTTGGATTTCCGATTATGTCTTAGCAGGCTATGGCACAGGTGCAGTTATGGCAGTGCCAGCACACGACAGCCGTGACTTTGCCTTTGCAAAACACTTCTCGCTTCCTATAAAACAAGTAGTAGTCCCACACGGAGAACAAGAAGAAGACACTTCCTTGTGGCAAGAAAGCAAAGACTCAAAAGCAGGCAAGGTAATCAATTCCGATTTCCTTAACGGCTTAGACGTAAAAGACGCAATAAAGAAAGCAATCCAACACATAGAAGAAAATAACTTAGGCTTTGGCACAATAAACTATCGATTAAGAGATGCAATCTATTCACGCCAGAGATATTGGGGCGAACCATTCCCAATCTATTACAAAGACGGAATAGCAACACCATTAGACGAAAGCGAACTGCCATTACTATTACCAGAAGTAGATAAATACTTACCAACAGAAAGCGGCGAACCACCAATAGCAAGAGCAAAAAATTGGCAAACCAAAGACGGCTATCCATACGACTGCAATACAATGCCGGGATTTGCAGGTTCAAACGCCTATTCCATAAGATATATGGACCCAAACAACACAGAAGCCCTTGTATCCAAAGAAGCAAACCAATATTGGCAAAATGTAGATTTATATATCGGCGGAAGCGAACACGCAACAGGCCACTTGTTATACTCACGCTTTATAACCAAATTCCTTTTCGACATAGGAGCAGTTTGTAAAGAAGAACCATATCAAAAACTCATTAACCAAGGAATGATACAAGGCCGTTCCAACTTTGTATATCGAGTAAAAGGAACAAACAAATACGTATCCTATAACCTAAAAGGAGAATTTGAAACCGACCCATTGCACGTTGATATAAATATAGTGGACAATGACGTTTTGGACTTAGAGAAATTCAAAGCGTGGAGAGAAGAATTCAAAGACGCAGAATTTGTTTTAGAAGACGGAAAATACATTTGCGGACACGAAATCGAAAAGATGAGTAAGAGTCTTTACAACGTACAAAACCCAGACGACTTAGTAGAAAAATATGGAGCCGACACACTAAGATTATACGAAATGTTCCTTGGGCCATTAGAACAATCAAAACCTTGGGACACCAAAGGAATAGAAGGAGTCAGCCGATTCATAAGAAAATTCTGGAGATTATATCACGATAAAGACAATAACTACTCGGTAAGCGAAGAAAAAGCAACAAAAGACGAACTAAAAGCATTGCATAAGACCATAAAGAAAGTACAAGAAGATATAGAAAGATTTTCTTTCAATACTTCAATTTCTACATTTATGATATGCGTAAACGAACTCTCAGACTTGAAGTGCAACAAAAAAGAAATCCTTGAACCATTGTGTATTTTATTGTCGCCATTTGCACCACACATAACCGAAGAACTTTGGAATCTAATGGGAAATCAAACAAGCATAAGCTTTGCATCTTTCCCTGCTTTTGACGAAAGCGTACTTGTAGAAAACACATTCAAGTATCCAGTTTCCATAAACGGAAAAATGCGTGCTAATGTAGAGATTGCCTTAGACTTAGACAAAGATGAGGTAGAAAAAATAGTCTTAGCCAACGCCGAAGTACAAAAATACATTGATGGAAAAGCAATAAAGAAAATCATCTTCGTGCCAAAGAAGATTGTAAACATAGTTGTGTAAAACCACACCTTTGACAACCAAAAACCAAAGCCCGAAATCAACCAACGATTTCGGGCTTTGTTGTAAAATAAACTTGTTTTCCCAAGAGTTAAGCCCAAATGCTTGCGATATTTTCAACTCTAAGATTTCTAATCGCAAATTTTGAAAATATAAGCCCTTAACTAAAAACCACAAAATCAAAGACTTAACTTTTTAAAGCCTTGATTTTGCCAAAAAAGTCTTTGATTTTTGCGATTTTTTCGCTGTTTTTTTCAATTTTTTCATTGATTTTCGTGCAAAAAAACCTTGATTTTATTTTTTCTATCCTTGATTTAGAAATTTCTATCCCTGATTTAGAAATTTCTAAACGAGCTTTTCGTAAAAAAACTCCAAATTTGCGAAAAAATAACCTCTATTTTCGTCAATTTTTCGCAAGAAATTTCACAAAAATCCCAAAATGAAATTTCCGCAAAATAAAGATTTTTGTCTGTAAGTTTTGAGTTTGAAAATTAAGAGTTTATATATGATTTTTTTGTGCTTTAAAAAAATTGTTTTACCTTTGTAAACAGAAAAGAATAATAACGAAAAATATTACGTAATCAATAAAAAGAAGATAAAATGAAAAGTTGTAGTTTTTTGAAAATTGGTATAATTGTTGTTATAGTATCTTTATTTACTTCATGTACTGCATATAAATACACTACTATTTCAAAAGAAGAAGAATATAAAAAAGAATATGTTGGTAAAAGCCATAATCAGATTGTAACAACGCTTGGAGCACCCGACAAACAATTTTCCGATGGAGCAGAAGGTGTTATTATAATTTACGAAAACAGTGTATTCAATAGCAATATCAACACTTATATGGGTTCAGGAACAGCAACAATTACTGAATCTAAGGGTTACATACAATTTTTCATAAATAAAAGTGGAATTTGTTATGATGTAAAAACAAATCATACAGAAACAATTGAAGAAATAGACAAAGATGAAGATAAAGAAATAGATGAAGAAGCAAAACACGATATATCAAATGGAATTTTTCTCAGTGTAATAGTCGCTGTTATTAGTTTGATGTGCATCTTTGCATTGTAAAAAATTAAATTAGAAGATAAATAAAATAAAGACGTTTCGTGTGATTGATCCACCTTTATTTTTATTCTTGATTATCGTATCTTTTGTATAGGATTAAGTTCAAACTTATCAGCAAATCAAAAAAAAACATAATTAACCAAAAGAAAAACGCTCGTGAGTCTTTGTTTTATTTTGACTTACGAGCGTTTTGTTTTTTGTTTTCTCCGTTATCTATTCAACTCCCACTGCTCTAAGTCGTATTTTGCTTCGACTTGTGTTTCTATTTCATCGTCTAAGGCAGGGAAGAAGTCAATTCCTGTTATGCGTTCTACCTCATCTATTGAGTTTACGTACTTATAGAGTTTGTTATTACCGCTTTGGTTTTTGAAGATAAAACCTATTGCTTGCGGATTGCCGCTTTCAATGCCTTTAAGCACTACTTTGTAAAACGCTTCTGGTACACGGATTTCAAATTCCTTGCCAATGAATCCGTAAACGGGCTCTTTGTAAAGCACAGGTCCACAAACAATATATACACTCTCTGTCATAGCCCATTCTCTGCACGCTTCTTCTAAGTCATTCCAATCTCCTTTGTTAAGATTTTCGTTTTGTGGGCAGATATTTGTTGTATAAAAACTCTCTTTCATTGCATCGGCGTCCCATTTGTTGTCTGCCGCAGGACACATGTGCCCTCTATTCCAACCACTGTGCGTATATTCATGTGTTGTTATTGCATACTTTTGTGGAAGGTCAGGATCGGGAAGGAATTTCTTGTAACGACTAACTTCTTCTACTAATTTTTCTTTGTAAAGCTCCCATGCAACCCAATTAGGTAAAAGGTTTTTGGTGTTGTAACCAACGCTATATCCTTTATGATGTAGAATTATCTCATTATTTGTTTGTTTCGATTGTGGAATTTCTAAGTTTTCAATCTCTGTTTGTTCGGTTTGTGCCTTTACTTTCTCTTCAAATACACAGGAGGTAAAGACCCCTAAAAATAATGCTAATAATAGAAATGTTTTCTTCATATCAAAAAAAGTTAAAGTTTTGTGCAAAAATACGGAAAAAGTCTTTAAATTTGTATTCTCTAAGAGTTATTAAATTAAAACAAAGAAATATTTATGCGAAACGCTGTTTTAAAAAATTTATTCTTTGCTTTATTTTTCTCTTTCTTTGCTTTGCAAATGCAGGCTCAAATAAGAGGAGAGTTAAAGGATAAAGATACAAAGGAAAACATTCTTTTTGCCAATGTAGGCTTGTTAAAAATATCGGATAGTACTTTTGTAAAGGGTGCAATCTCTAATGAAAAAGGTGCATTCGTTATTCGAGGGGTAAAAGACGGAGATTATATTTTGAGAATTTCTTATATAGGGTATAAACCCTTTGAAAAACTAATCACATATAAAGATAAATTGAATTTAGGCACTGTTTTGCTTGAAAAATCGGTTGAAATCCTTGATGGAGTTGAGATTGTGGCACAGCGTCCTTTGTATTCTATGGACGGAGACAAGACTGTGTATAGCGTAGAGGACGACCCTTCGATTCAAACCGGTACAACAACCGATGCTCTTCAAAATGCACCGGGCGTACAAGTAGATGCAGAAGGAAATATCACGCTTCAAGGCGTTAGTTGTGTAGAGATATGGCTCAATGACAAGCCTTCAAAGATACAAGAAGATGGTTTGAAAACATTTTTGGAAAACTTGCCTGCAAATGCTCTTCAAAAAATTGAGGTAATGACTAATCCTCCCGCAAAATATGCTAATTCTTCGGGTTGTGGTGTGATAAATATCATTACAAATACAAAGATTAAGAAAAACCATTTCATAAGTTTTGGTTCGGAAGTAAACACAAAAGGAGAAATAAGGCCACATCTTTCATACGTTTGGGCGAATGAAAAACTCAACATTGGCTTTTATTCAAGTTTTAATATAAGAAATAATCATTCTATAGGCGATAGTTATGTTACTTCTTTTAATCCCGAATGCGAACCAGGGGTTGATACTCTTTATCACGAGATAAATCACAACGAAAACGATTCAAAAAGTTATGGAGGTTGGCTTTCGTTTAATTTAGATTATGAAATAGATTCTACACAAGAGATTGGAATGCACGCAGGCTTTGGTCCAAATTACAATGATCAAACTGCAATAATTGAAAGACAACGTTGGGATTATTTAGATAATGAAAAAACAGAAAGTAGGTTTGAGGCAAAAACGCTAAACAAAGGATTTTCATCTTGGGGTAATGTTAGTGCAGATTATCAAAAGAAGTTTGATAATAAAGGTCATAAATTAAATATGTCATTGTGGGGAAATTTCTCTCCAAGCAGTATGTTGGCACAAGGAATTAGAACTTATACTAACGAAAACCCTATTTTTGAGAATTTAAACAAAGAATATGCAACTTCTTCCGATGATTATAGTTTCACTTTGACTACTCGCTACACAAAACCTTATAATGAAAAGGGAGAATTCTCAGCAGGTTTGACCTTAGGCGTTGATAACGATTATAATATTA
>JAGCLI010000116.1 GCA_017647065.1 Bacteroidales bacterium | reverse complement strand
AAGCATGAAAGTAGGATTGCATCAGGTGAGTCGTCTATTATGACTTCTACTCCTGTTAGATTTTCAAGTGTACGAATGTTTCTACCTTCTCTTCCTATGATTCTTCCTTTTACTTCTTCGCTTTCAAGGTTGAAAACCGATACTGTGTTTTCTATTGCGTTTTCTGTTGCTGTGCGTTGAATAGATTCTATAACGATTTTCTTGGCTTGTTGATTTGCTGTTAGTTTTGCTTCTTCCACAATGTCCATAATTTTGCTCATTGCTTCATCTTTAGCCTCTTCAGTGAGGGTTTCAACTAATTGAGCCTTTGCTTCTTCTGCTGAAAGTCCTGCGATTTGTTCAAGTTTAGCAACGCTTTCTTTGTAAGTTTTTTCAACTTCTTGTTGTCTTTGTTGAAGTTTTTCTACTTGTTTGTTAAGACTTTCTTTTGCTTGAAGGAATTCGTTGCTTTTCTTTTGAAGTTCTTCTACTTTTTGATTAAGTGTTTGTTCTTTTTGTTTGATTTTGTTTTCGGCTTGCATTACTTTATTGTTGCGTTCTTGAACTTGTTTTTCGTGCTCGCCTTTTAGTTGCAAGAATTTTTCTTTTGCTTGCAACATTTTTTCTTTCTTAATGATTTCGGCCTTTTCTTCTGCTTCTTTTAGTAAAGTACGGCCTTCTGCTTCTAATTTGTTTTTTAGGCTTGTGTGTGATAGAAGTATTCCAACTCCTAAACCTACTACTAATCCGATAAGGATATATACAAATACCATAATTATTAAAGTTTATTATTTATAAATATGGCAACTTATTCGGAGAGAGAAGAAATTGTTTGCGAAAAAAACCGCATCTTTTCTTTAAATGGAGCGTGTAAACTCCTAATTGATAAGTTTTGAGTGCCTTTTGTTATCAAACTTCCACCGTCTCAAAAGAGAATTCTTGCGAATTGAGGCCTGTTTTATCCAAAATGAGCGTTCTCGTTTAATTTTTTTTCTGTTGAATTTACGTACTGATTTTAAGAATCGATGCGGTATATCATTTGTTTAATATCTCTGTAAGATATTTATCCAATTCGGTTAATCTATTTTCTATTTCTTTATTGTTAGACTCAGTGTTTCTTTGTTGAAGTCTTATATAAGAAGTCATATATTGTAAAAGCACCATTGCAAGTAAGTCTTGATTATCTTTATATGAATAAGTACTTGCGTATCTTTTTAGTGTTTCATTCACTATTTCAGAGGCTTTATTGAAAATATCTCTATCGCTTTCGCTG
The DNA here is from genome assembly GCA_017647065.1 of Bacteroidales bacterium. Lineage (GTDB taxonomy): Bacteria > Bacteroidota > Bacteroidia > Bacteroidales > P3 > Onthomorpha. Next base: position 535 of record JAGCLI010000116.1, on the reverse strand, counting down.
ATATTTACTTTATATTTTCTATTTGCAATATCTATTTCTATTCTTACGTCCTCGTCCATAGTTAATCGTTATGATTTTCTGTCGAAATTAGTAAAGCCAAACTTTTGTCTATCTTACGCAACAATTCGTCTATTCTCGTTTTCAATTCTTCAGTCTCTTCTCGTTGCTTTGTTCTTTCTTTTTTGTCTAAATTCTCTAATTTGTTAATTATTACTTGTTTTTCTTCTTTTAGAACGGCGTTTTCTTGTTTTAGTTCATTATTTTCAGCTTCTAATTTTTGAGTTTTGTCTACTAAAAGTATGACTTTGTTCTCTATTTCCTCTATTATAGTTTGTAATTTTTCCATTCTAATTAGAAGTTTTCAAGTGCAAATATAATTTTTATTTTTCAATTAAACGCATTATTCAATAGGTAAATTATGTCCCATGCGTTCTTTTTTAGTTTTTAAGTAGCGTTCGTTGTGTTTTGTAGGTTCTATAACAATAGGAATAGTATCAACGATTTGTATTCCATAGCCTTCTAAACCGCTTCTCTT
>JAGCLI010000115.1 GCA_017647065.1 Bacteroidales bacterium | reverse complement strand
AGAAGCAAGTGCTACAAGTACGACAAAATATAAAGTTTGTGATGTAGTAATTCTTGAACACACAACAGAATCTTCTATACAAACAAAAGTAGTTTCTTGGGAGAATTTTATCAAAAATAAAGATAGTTATAAGTATGTTGACCCTTGGAGTGAAGGTGCATACCCAATAGGACTTATCGTTGACCCACAAAAGAAAACATTTATTTATTTACGCACAATGGTGATAGAAAACGCAACTGTGGTTGATTCTTCTGAAGATACATTTTGCGACTTGTTGTTTAATTCTCTACACGATGGATTAGGAAACACTAAGTCGCTGATGACACAAACATATATAGATAAAAATATAATTGACAAGATACGTTCTACATCGTCTATATTCTATAACGGGGCAAGTGGTCAACTGACCCAATTCATACCTGCGAGAGATGAGAATGCTCTGTTAAAGAGGGTTTTTTATGATAACGATAAAGGCTGGCAAAAGTTTAGGGATAAAATTGAAGAGTTGAATGCTATTATAGGAGATTCGGAACATTACCCAACAACCTATCATCAAGGTATAAATGTGTTCTACACTTATACTTCTTCGTTGGTGAAGACTACGGATTCTTCTGGTATTAATTATACTTTTTATACGGGAAATAATGAATTAGATGTTCCGTTAGCATTGCAAGGTAGTAAAACAGATAGGATTGTTTATGGAATTTTGATGAACGATGAAGAGTAAGATTTCAGTCATAATGCCTGCATACAATGCGGAGAAGTGGATTGCGTGGTCAATCCTATCTCTGCAACTACAAACATATTCTAATTGGGAATTATGTATTGTTGATGATGCTTCAACCGACAGAACTATTCAAGTGATTGAGAATCTTATGCGAGAAGATAATCGTATAAGGTTACAAATGAATGATGTGAATCTTGGTTGTGGTTTAACTCGCAGAAAGGCAATAGCAATGGCAGAGGGAAAGTATGTTGCATTCCTTGATAGTGATGATACATTTGACGTAACATTCTTGGAAAAAATGTTAAACGCAATGAATCGCACTCTCGCAGATATTGCAGTATGTGGGTGTAAAGAATATGAAGAAGGTCAATATGTACGCTCTTATTTGTGTGACGAAACTTACTGCACACGAAAAAAAGAATTATACGAGCAATATATGAGTGGTTTGTGGATTATGCAGTACAACGGAAACAAACTCTATAAGAAAGAGATTATAGACAAACACGAGTATTGCGACTTTCGTTTTTGTGAAGATTCTTGCACAACTTACAAATGGCTTTGGGAAGCTGAAAACGTGGTTGTAGTTCCTGATAGATTGTACAACTATTACAAACATTCAGGTAGCAACTCGGCTGACAAAAACAATCCCCTTGTTAAGAGTTATGATACTGTAAGATGTGTATGGGAACATTTTCAGTTCTGCAAGGAGCAAGGGTTTGATGATATGCTACCGAGATTGTCAATGTTTGTTTATGAACATTTGGTGCGATGTATCAATGAATTTGATATTGATAGCAAAGAATATAAAGTAGTTGATGCTACAAGGAATGAATTTATTAAACACTTAAAAATATGTTAGGAAAAGAAATAACAGTTAAAGACAAAGAGCATTTGAAATATTATATTGCTGAGTATGGCGACAAAGTGAATATCTGCTATAAAGAGGGAGAAGTTCGCTGGGGTGACAGAGGAAATTACTTCATCAAACGTGCTGTATTTGATGCAAGTTACGATGCTGAAACAAATACGATAGACCCTGAAAATTTGGTGTATATAGAGCCAACTCCCAATGAGCAAAACGAAGCCACTCGTATAAAAAGAGAAAAGGAGTATAAGAAAAGGAGTGATTCGCTTTATATGGCTTATCAAAAATACTTGGCACTTGGCGAAACAGAAAAAGCTGCCGAATCAAAAACACAATGGCTAACAGAGATTGAGAAAATAAACAACGAATTTCCCTATAAAAGTTAGTGTGTATGATGTGGTATGAGATAGTAATAGGAATTTTTGGTGCATTGGGTGGACTTGCAGGTATTGGTGCGTTTATCAAGGCATTTTTCTTTGTTAAACAGGATAAAGAAGCGAAAACAATTGACAACCTTATCAAGATAATTGATGAAGTAAAAGAAGAATACAAGGAGTTGAAAGGAGAATTTCACGACTATAAAGTTGAAGTGGACAAACGAGTAACATTCTTCAAAGAAAAGTTTGATGAGATTGAGCGAGAGAGAGATAATTTCAAAAAAGCAACAATGGAAGCAAACAGATGTACTCTACCAACAACTATTGAGGAGTGTCCCGTTGTAAAATTCTTGGCAAACTTGGAAGCGTGTCAAGACTGCAAAAAAAATAAGAATCAAAATAACTAATAAACACATAAATATGGCAACTTACGAAGTAAAAATCAGAATCACAAGCGAAAGCGTTGAAGAAACTCAACGAATTGCAAACTTGATACAAAACACAATCAACGTAGTGAATAATCAAGATTTGGAGAAGCTTCTGTCAAAGGTTAGAAGCAATCCAAACATAGTAAAAACCGCATTAAAATTTATTTAGTATGAATCCTTTATTAGTAGCAGCAGCAACGAATCCTGATGTTATGCGTTCTACCGCAAACACAATAGACAAAACGAGTAGTTTACTTACAAAAGTAATTGGTGGTATTCTTCTTTGTGGTGCAGGTTATGTAGCATACAGAATCGTTAAAAAAGGCATTTCAACTGCAAGTGCAAAGTTTAGCGAAAGTGTGCAAAATTCGGCATTGCAGAATCTTAAAGTTAATACTAACAACACTACACTAACAACAAAAGAAGCGAATGTAGTAGCAAATACTTGGTACGGAAATATGAAAGATACAGGCACGAGTAATGAACAAGAAATGATAAACTCAATTCTATCTTATAGTGCAGATGATTTGAAACTTATTGCCAAAGAGTTTGGGTATCGTTTATACAACGTTTACGGAGCTCCTGCTAATAAGTTGTTAGAAAAAATGTCCACTTCGCTAAACCTTTATGGTTGGTTATCAAGAGAGTTATCAGGAAGTGATTTGGCGAAAATTACACCAAAATTTAGAGAAGCAGGACTTTGTTAGTATGGAAAGAAAGAAAGCGATTTTATTGACAACAGGTGCAGCTCTTTTAGTTGGTGCTTGTGTGCTTTTTTACAACTATAGAAAACAAATTAAATACTATTCAAACGTGTTAATAGATAGAGCAAAACTGAAACTTGTCGGTAGGACAATTAACAAAATCATCATTCATTGTTCGGCAACAAAACCGAATCAAGCGTGTACTGTGGAACTTATTGACCAATGGCACAGACAACGTGGTTTTAATTCTATTGGTTATCACTTCGTAATTTATCAAGACGGAACACTACACGAAGGACGAGCATTAAGCGAAATAGGAGCTCATTGCGTTGGACAGAATAGTGATAGTATTGGTATCTGTTACGTTGGTGGACTTGATAGTAACGGAAAAGCAACAGACACAAGAACCGAAGAGCAACGAGAAACTTTGAAAAAAGTAGTTGCAGAACTGAAAGAAGCATACGGAGATATTCCCGTTTACGGACACAATGAATTTGCAAATAAAGCTTGTCCTTGCTTCAATGTAGAAAGCGAATTTAGATAAAACCGAAGTTGTTATAACCTAACGATTGATTCTCTTAACTCTTTTCAGTCGTTAGGTTGCGACTTCTTAAAAAACTTAAAGATATGAATACAATAAATGCAGAAATGATTGCGATGATTAGCGAGGGGCAAACTTCTCCTGTTATCATTGATGAAGTGGACGAAAGCACAATGTATATCGGCTATTGCTTGTGGAGTTGTAAAAGTTTTGCAGACAAAAAATGGTTGATAAAACGAATAACTAAAAGCGGAAACATACAGACGATATGTTACGCAAATGGCAAACGCAAATACAATCAAGCGTGGCAAGAACGTGCAACGCTCAATTATAAATTAACTGAAAATTTTGAATAAACTATGGCTACAAAAAAACAATTAGAAGCACTTGCTAAAGGACGTGAAGCACTAAAGAAGAAACAAGCGAAGAACAAAAAAGTGGTTCGCAAAGCATTGACAGAAGCTAAAAAGAAAGTGAAGAAAACTACAAGTAAAATCTTTTCTAAAGCAAGAAAAAAAGCAGTAAAAGAAACAAACAAAGCTATTGCTACAACAAAAAAACGCTTACAAAAGAAAGGTTTAGCAGGTGGTGCTAAATACTATGTTACAGATTTTTTGAAACCAAAAGAACTTTGGTCGCTTATGAATGACTTTTTGAACGAAAGAGTTTGGTCGGATTTTGCTTACGAGCAAATAGAAACTCCAAAGTTTAGAAAGTTTTGTGAAGAAACACTAAAAAATGAGATTAAAAATAAAACTCTTACAAATAAAGAGATAGAAGATTACATAAGATTAAGAGGTTGGAAGTAATTCAAATGAGTAAAACTAAATTAAATACTAAAAAAGAAAGAATCGTTACTGCATTAACAATAACGATTATAAAAACACCTACTCTGCATCGTGTGGGGCTTCCACGAACCTACAAACGCCGTAGCACAACCACTATATCTCGGCTCGCGAACACAGGGCGTGGTGTGTATGGTGCAAATGTAAATAATTTTATTGACAAAAAAAAACTTTCTGAACTAATCAATAATTTTAGCATAAATAATGCTGAAGATTTTATTAAAGAAATAGGCAAATGCTTCCCTCAACAAGAAGAAAAGGAACGAAGAAAGAGAAAAAACTATAGCAGTAAATATCAGTTAGTAGATTTTCCTGAATTTGGTGTTAAAATACTTTTTCGTATATCTGACCATAATATAAATCCCGACAATATTATTGAAGATATTGAAGAAACATATAGTATTGCTCTTAAAAGCATAAAAAGTAGTAATACTTTCAAGCCAAATGATTTAATAGTAACGGAATATGTTTTCTT
>JAGCLI010000114.1 GCA_017647065.1 Bacteroidales bacterium | reverse complement strand
TCGGATTTAGGACTTACACGGAACATTTCGCCGATTTGTCAACTCAAAGAACGCTTACGCATTCTGCTTTTGTGGATTTAGGATTTGGCGGTCAGGTTTTCTTCACAAGAAACCATAGAAACGGAATGGGTATCTTTGCCGGATTCGGATATGACTACGGAGAATTACACCTAAGCAAAGCTGCGAAAGGACATGCCATGGTTTTGGATTCAAAAGTCATGCAACACGCTTTCTATGTTCCTGTCGGGGTGAAATTCTTCTTTGGGAAAGTGTCTTTATCTGCGACTTACCGTTTCAGAGCCTTTGATATAGATATGACGGTCGAAAGTTGCAATTCTGAAAACTCAACAGTAATAAAAGAAGGTCGTACATTAGAAATGTTCCCTTTGGAAATCGGATTGGGAGTTAAGTTCTAAGCAAGATTTTGTCAGATAATAATTGACTTACCGTTTGAGCTGAATTTAGCAAACGGCAAGTCTTTTTTTTGCCTTTTTATTTGGTCTGAATAATTCTTTGTTTTATTCTGCTCTTTCTTTGTTTCAGAGAATTGTTTCTTTGTTTTGCAAAAATAAAATCAGTTTATGGTAAATCGGACTCAAATTTCGTAAATGTGGGAAGGATCGGTTTTGTGCTGAAAATTATATAAAAAATACCAAGTTTTGTGCTAAAATTGCGTGAAAGTGCTAAAAATACCCCAAAACAGGTGAAAAATTCGAAAAAGATAAAATTCTTGCAATTTGCTGCAAACAAGATTATTATGAAGAAAAAATGCGATTTTAAGCCCTTATATTTGCGAAAAAATTATTCAGCTGATGGATTGACCGTGTTTTTTCGAATTTTAGAGGCTTAAAGATTTGAAGAAAAAAGACAAAAAAATAGGGATTTGAGTTAACAAATCCCTATTTTGCAGTTACTTAATTAAAAAACTCAATTTTAGTCTTTAATATTTGGTTCTTCCAATCCAAGGCCTTTTTTCTTATCCCAAGCTTTCAAAACGAAGCCAAGAATCAATGCAGCTATACCTAAGCAAGCCAACATTACCAAAGGCCATGTGTAATCGTATTCTAATGGATTTTCAACACCTATATTTGTGTTTGCTAACACTTTTCCAATTAACATTGGGAATAACCACAAACCGATATTTTGAATCCAGAATATTAAAGAATAAGCTGAACCGATTACTTTTTGATCTACTAATTTTGGAACGCTTGGCCACAATGCTGCAGGCACTAATGAGAATGAAGCTCCTAAAACCAAGATTGTTACATACGCAACAATTGTTCCTCCGATTGCACTTTCTCTAAACATTGGTAATACAAAAGCAAATGTTAAGTGGCAAACAATCAATAATAATGAACCAATCATTAACATAGATGCTGCTTTACCTTTGTGATCCACATAATTACCTAAAATAGGAGTGATTGCAACTGCTAATAATGGGAATACAGCGAATACAGATTCAGCAGAACCTCTCATATATCCCATATAACAATAGCTGATTAAAGCAACAATTGCCAATCCCATTAAACCATATTTTGCAGTTGGGTTTTTAGAGAAATTACTTGCAAACGAGCCTATTGCAACTACTAACATTATTAAATATTGTACGATAGTTACTGTTTCGCTTGCCCAGAATCCTGTTCCTTCTGTTAGAGATAAATTACATTCAAGCATATTTACAGCGTATTTTTGGAATGGGAAGATTGCTGAATAGTAAAGTACGCAAAGTAAAGCTACTAACCAGAATCCACCACTTCTTAAAATAGCTCCTATATCGCTGATTTTGAATGGATCGTCCTTTTCTTCTGCTTCTCCTGTTTGTGCATCTAATTTCTTATCCATAAAGAAATATACGATAAACATTATCAAAGCAATACAAAGTAAAACAACTCCGAATGCAACTGAACGTGCAACATCAATATCTCCACCAAGTTTTGCGAAGAATGGAGAGAAAATCATACAAGTTGCAACTCCTAATCTTGCTAAGGCCATTTCAGAACCCATAGCCAAAGCCATTTCTCTGCCTTT
>JAGCLI010000113.1 GCA_017647065.1 Bacteroidales bacterium | reverse complement strand
GTTTGCTTCCTTTCAAACAACGATATTACAGGAGGAAACTCAGGAAGCCCTATCTTGAATGCAGAAGGACACCTAATAGGACTTGCATTTGACGGAAACTGGGAAGCAATGAGCGGAGATATTGCATTCGAACCTGAATTGCAAAGAACAATCAACGTAGATGCACGTTACGTTCTATTTGTTATGGACAAATTTGCAGGAGCAAAGAGATTGATAGATGAATTAACAATAGTAAAATAAGAAGAAAGAAAATGAAATTAACAAACGACACTCAAAAAATTAGCTATATCATAGGAGAAGATATAGGATTCTCTTTCCAAAGAGAAGGATACGACATAGATGTTGATGTATTGGTAGAAGCATTGAAAGCTGCTGCAACAGGAAAAAGCGAAAATCTTTTGTCAGAAAACGAAAAAAATGAGGTAATGCTTCGTTGGCAACAAGAAATGCAAGCAAAAAAACAAGCTCAAATGGCAGAACAAGGCAAGAAAGCAAGAGCTGAAGGTGCTGCATTTATGGAAGTAAACCGTAATAACCCAGGAGTATTTGAAACAAAGAGCGGATTACAATACCAAGTAATAAAAGGAGCAGAAGGAAGAAAGCCTGCTGCAACAGATACCGTACATGTACACTATCACGGTACGCTTTTAAATGGTCAAGTTTTCGATTCATCAGTTGAAAGAGGCGAACCAATCTCTTTCCCTTTGAATCAAGTAATCGCAGGTTGGACAGAAGGAGTGCAACTTATGAGCATAGGAAGCAAATACAAATTCTTCATTCCTGCTGACCTTGCTTACGGAGACCAAGCTGTTGGAACAATTCCAGCAGGTAGCACATTGATATTTGAAGTAGAGTTATTAGACATAAAATAGTAAATTGGAGTACTTTGTTTTCAAGATAGAGGATTGTGAAAAGGCGTTTGGCATTGACAAATCTTTGTCTCGCCCAAAGCAAATCTCACTACTTGCAAAACAACAATTACTTTCAATAATCAAAGAAAAAGGTTTGTCTTTTCCAACCACTATTGCAGTGAAGGAAAAAGGCAAACCTTATTTTTTATATAATGAAAATCTACATTTTTCTATCTCTCACACAAAATCACACATAGCAATAGCCCTCCACGATAAAGAGATAGGAATAGATATTGAAAACACAAGAAAATGTAACCTTAATTTAGCAAAACGCTACTTTCATCAAGAGGAATATATCTATCTTTCTTCACTGCCAAAAGAAGAGCAAGATGAAGCATTTACAAAAATATGGACTCAGAAAGAAGCATTCGTCAAATGCACAGGCGAAGGGATAGCAGGAGGCTTTAATAAATTTTCTGTAATTCCTAATTCTTTAACAATAGGCAGTCAATATAATATACAATATCAAGCAAAGGAATATCATCTTAGTCTTTGCTTTGAAGTATAAGCAGTCTTAGTAAAATTTTTCTTTGAATAAAAAAAATAAAACAAAGAAAAAAATGTTTTTTTCTTTGTTTTATCAAATTATTTCTTTGTTTTATTTTAGTCTTTTATTATATATATGATTTCTTCTGCTTTATTGAAGTTGTATTCTTTTGTTAGCTCTTTGATTTGAAACCAATCTATTATCGCCCAAACGCCCAATCCTCCTACGGTTAGCAGTTTTAATAAGCCGATGTCTGTTTGTCCGATAACAAATCTATCAACGCCTAAAACATTTGTGAGAATTGAAACGGCAAAGTTTACGTTTGGATTAACAAAGTCTGTCTCCATAAAGAGTTTTAGCTCTTCCTTTGAAAGACTTTCTAAATCGGCTTTAAGTATATCTAAATCGAAGTCGTTGAAATAGTTTTTGTGCTCAATCAAAAATTGGACTATTATGGCATCTTCTGCTGTTTTTATGCCTTTGCTACATTCTTTTGTTTCTTTTGCTGCGATTGTGTCTTGTGAAAAGGCGTTTGTGCTTATCGTAACTAATGATAAAAATGCTAAAAAGATTATTCTCTTCATGATGTTTAAGTTTAAAATTTCTGCAAAGATAAAAAAAAATCATATCCTGCAAAAATAGGATATGATTTTTTTGTTTTTATTTGTTTTTTCTTTGTTTTGATTGAAAAATTCTTGGTATTTTTGTAGAACAATCATAGAAATTATGTTACAGGAAATACAATTCATTTTATATAATTTGCCTAATGAAGATGCAAACGTTCAAGTAATTGTCAGAGATGAAACTCTTTGGTGTACGCAAAAGGCAATGGCAAAACTTTTTGACGTAGATAGAACAGTGATTTCAAAACATCTTAAAAATATATTTGAAACGCTTGAATTAGAACAAGATTCAGTATGTGTAAAAATTGCACATACTGCTGAGGATGGAAAGGTCTATAATACTCAATTTTATTCTCTTGATGCGATTATCTCTGTTGGCTATCGTGTGAACTCTGTTAAAGCTACTCATTTTAGGGTTTGGGCGACAAAGGTGTTGAAAGAGTTTATTCAAAAAGGGTTTGCACTTGATGATGAACGCTTAAAACAAGGTAAAACAACTTTTGGGGTAGATTATTTTCAAGAGTTGCTCGAAAGAATACGTTCCATAAGAGCGAGTGAACGAAGAATATGGCAAAAATTATCTTAAAGAGAATGAAATTAAAAGCTTAGAGCGTACTGTGTCTTCTTATTTTGATTATATAGAAAGCCTTATTGAACGTCAAAATGTTTTTAATATGGAACAATTTGCTGAAAGTGTCAATAAGTTTTTAGCGTTTATGGATTATAGGATTTTGCCTGATAAGGGAAATGTCTCAACTGAGCAAGCAAAAATTAAAGCTGAACAAGAATATGATATATTTAATAAAACGCAAATAATAAATTCAGATTTTGATATACAACTCAAAAGGTTTTTAAATGAAATTGATTGAGATTATATTAAAGGAGCAACGTTGTGATTAACGTTGCTCCTTTTTTGAATGTTTGTTATACATCTATTGCTTCCCAAAAGAAGATTCTTAATCCTTGTTCGGGTGCTGAGTTGTCTAAGGCTTGTATTCTTTTTTTAAGGATAGGGGCTATGTTGTCATCAACTATGCAAAGTGTTGCCATGTTTTTTGCTGGCCAAGCGTGAGAACCTAAGTGTGGTTCTCCCGTTTTTGTGCCTCTTCCTTGAATGTCTTGCCAACGTGTGTAGCCTCTGATTGATAATTGATGAAGAATGTCTTCTATGTCTTGCACGTGGGCTTGGTTATATGCTATAAATGCTGCTTTCATCTTCTTATTCTTTTACGGTTCTACGACTTAAATGTAATGAGTGTTTCTTTCTGTATGATTTTACTTCTCTTGATGCAAACCAACAATAGACTGTTGGAATGATTACAAGGGTTACGAGTGTGGAAACGGTCAATCCTCCTACGATTGCTATACCCATTGGTTGCCATAGTTCACTTCCTTCTCCAATTCCCATTGCCATTGGAACCATACCAAGGATTGTGGTTGCAGAGGTCATAAGTACGGGACGTAATCTTGATTTTCCTCCTAAGATTACGGCTTGACTGATTCCCATTCCTCTTTCTCTGTTTAGGTTAATGTAGTCCACAAGCACGATTCCGTTCTTTACTACGATTCCCACAAGCATTACTCCTCCGATAAGGCTCATTAGGTTAAGTGTTTCGCCGGTCATAAAGAGTGAAAGTATCAATCCTACAAAGGCAAACGGAACTGAGAACATTATAATGAATGGATAGCGTAGTGATTCAAATTGTGCTGCCATTACTATGTAAACTAATACAAGGATTAGTATAAGTAGCATTCCCATATCGCCAAATGATTCTTGTTGGTCTTCAAATGATCCTCCTATTTTTGTTCCTATTTCAACAGGAATGTCCATTTGGTCAAGTTGATTTTGAATGTTGGCAACTGCAACGTCAAGGGTTGTTCCGTAAAGTGTTGCTGTTACTTTTACTACTCTTTCTCTGTCTTGACGTTTTATTGAAGGTGGTGCTTGACGTTCTACTACTTCTGCTACTTCTGATAGTCTTATGGCTTTACCTTGTGAGTTGTAGATTAAGATGTTTTCAATGTCTTCGATTGATTGACGGTGTGCGCGATCGTTTCTTATCTTTATTTTGTATTCTTCTCCATCTTCACGGAAGATTGAGGCTGTCATACCGTTCATTCTGTTACGAACAAATGATGAAGCCGTTGCTACATTTAATCCGTTTAAGGCTAATTTTTCTCTATCAAATTCTATTTGGAATTGAGGTTTGTAGTCTTCTCTATCGATTCTTACGTCTTTCAATCCTTCTATGTTTTCCATAGCGTGTTTTACGTCTTCGGCTATTCTTTCTGTTACTCCAAAGTCGTAACCAAAGATTTCAACATCGATTGTACTACCAGAGGTCATTCCCCCACCGCCTCCTGCTGAAACAGAGAATTTATCTACTTCGGTGTATGTGCCAATTTCTGCTCTTAATTCTTCGGCTATTTCAAACATTGTGCGTTCGCGTTCTTCTACGTCTTTAAGTCTTAGTCTGAATGATATGTAGTTACTTCCTGAGGCGTTCATCATCGCAAATGAGTTGTTGTCATCATCTGATGGTGTGCCGACTGTATAGGTGAATGATTTCTTTTCAGGAACTTTTTGTGCTATTGCTTTTTCTAATCGTTGTGCTATTTCTTTCGATCTATCTACATTTGCTCCTGCTGGCAGTTCTATATTTCCTGTTATTTGTCCATTGTCCGATGCTGGTATGAATTCAGAGCCTAATCTGCCTGCCATAACTAATGTGATTACAAACATCGCACAAGCAATTATAAAGGTAATCATTTTATGTCTTACAGCCCAAGTTAGAAGTCTTTCGTATAATACGTCAAGTTTGTCTAAGCCTTTTTTGATTGGAGTGTATATTGTTTTAAATGCTTTGTTGTGTTTTTTGTCTTTTTCTCTTTTAAGCATTATTGAACACATCATCGAAGTAAGTGTAAGGGCTGAGGCTGTTGATACTATCATGATGATACAAATCATCCAACCTAATTGCTTAAACATAATTCCTGCCATTCCACCCATCATAGTGAATGGGAAGAATACTGCAAGTAGGGTAAGGGTTGTTGCTATTACGGCAACGGCTACTTCGTTTGTTCCGTAAATTGCTGCTTCTTTTGGTTTACTTCCTCGTTCTATGTGTGTGGTTACGTTTTCTAAGACAACGATTGCGTCATCGACCACCATACCTAAGGCAATCGACAGAGCTGACATTGAGATAATGTTGATTGTGTTGCCGGTTATTAATAGGTAAATAAACGATGCAATAAGGGCAACAGGGATTGTTACCATAATAATAATGGTTGCTCGCCATTCTCCAAGGAAGAATAGTACTACTATAACTACAAATAGACATGCAAGAACGAATGTTTCTACTAATGAACTGATTGAGTTTTCTATGTTGTCGGTTGTGTTCAT
>JAGCLI010000112.1 GCA_017647065.1 Bacteroidales bacterium | reverse complement strand
ATCGGTTGGATAATAGCTACACTAACTACATTACTTTATACCTTTACACAGTATCCTACAATTTCGTTTTGGGACGGGGCAGAGTTTGCTACAACTTCCGCTACTCTTCAAATATCTCACCCCCCAGGAGCACCATTCTTTCAACTCTTAGGTTCAATCATTCCAATCACTTATTTGTCTCCACTATTTAGTGGACTAAGCGTAATGATGCTTTATCACATTTGTGTTTACGTTTTATCACGTTTCTCTCAAATGTACCCTGGGATTATTACCTCTTCAATAATAGGAGCATTAACCTTTGCAGTACTGGATTCACAATGGTTTTGTGCAAATGAAACAGATGTTTATCCATTATCACTCTTACTTAGCCTGCTTTCAATATGCTTAACAATTAAATGGACTCAAACTCACAGAGTAAACTATCTTATATTGATATGCCTTATTTTAGGACTTTCACTTTGCGTTCATCAACTCACACTTCTTTCCCTACCTGCTATTTGTTTGATTATTTATTTCGATAAAAGAAAAACTACTTTCAAAGGAGCATTACTTTACTTTCTACTTTCTTTACTGTTAATAGGTTTAATACAATTTATATTGCCGATATTTTTAATATGGATATTATCAGAGTATGCAATACTTAAAATTATAATTTTTTCACTTATTCTTGCTTTTCTAATTGTCGTTGCCTACAAAAAATCAAAACCACTTTTATTATATATAATTTTAGGACTAATATTTCTTATTATAGGATTGAGTGTATATCTTATTGTGCCAATACGCTCAAATGCAGGAGTACCTCTTAATCAATATAGTCCAAACACGTCAAATCAATTTAAAAACTATTACAACAGAGAAAATTTCACTAAACCTCCCCTTGTCTATGGACAATATTACACTGCTCTACCACCAGAAAATTTTGAAATAACTGAAAATGGGCAACTAAAACCAATATTTGCCAAAGAGCAAAAAACAATTTTTCCAAGAATGTGGAACTATGAAAACATTGCTTATGAGAATGGTTACATAGAATGGGTGGGACAGCCCGAAGAAATAGTGATAATAAATGGCGAAGAAAGACTAAAACCTTCCTTTAAGCAAAATTTACAATTCTTCTTCTCCTATCAACTCAATTATATGTACTTTCGTTATCTGTTAAATAACTTTTCAGGAAAAGTAAACGATGTTCAAGGTTATGGAGACTATAAAAACTCGCAATGGACTACTGGAATAAAATACATAGAGGATAAAATGAGTATAAACTCTCAAACTCTCAATCCTCAGGCACAAAAGGGACATAACCTATATTGTGCAATACCACTATTATTAGTAATAATAGGATTATTCTCTCATTTAAGAAAAGACTCAAAATATTTTCTTGTTAATTTAATTCTCTTTTTCTTTTCCTCCATAGCACTTGTTCTTTATCTTAATCAAGCAGCCTATCAACCAAGAGAAAGAGATTATGTTTTTTTACTTTCTTTTGCTTCGTTAAGTCTTTGGTTGGTTGTAGGAATATTCTCAATTTCCCAAACAATAGCAGATATTATCAAACTAAGACGTCCAATCTATATAACCCCTCTTTTCATTGCCTTGCCAATTTATGTAGGTATTGAAAACTTTGATGACCATAATCACGCAGGACAATACACCGCAAGAAATTTTGCAGTATCTATGCTTGAAAGTTGCGACAAAAATGCTATTCTTTTTGTCAATGGAGACAACGATACCTTCCCTTTATGGTATGTTCAAAACGTTGAGGGAATTCGTAGAGATGTTAGAGTAATCAATCTTCAATTATTAAATGATGATTCTAATATCAAACAACTCTATCAAGCACAATATGAGTCAGATCCAATACAAACTTCGCTCACAGCAAAACAATTAGAAAATCAATACACATATAATCAAATCTATCCAAGTTTTAATAGAGAACATCTATCGAAAGTAATAAAAGATTCTTATACTTTGACAGACACTCTCTTTGGAACAACTATTCATATACTTAATACAAATAAATATTACCTTAAAAAAGATAACGATTCTTTGTATTGGCAATACAATGCCTTTGAAATAGGAAAATCAACCTTTGTTGCACTCGATATAATTGCTACAAACATTGAAAAACGACCTATTTATTTTTCCGCATACTCTATTGACGATTTTTTTGGTTTAGAAAACTATCTTAAATTAGAAGGATTTGCCTATAAATTAGAAGGAACACCAATAGAAAATCAAGAAATAATTGCCCTAAAAGCAGGAGAAATAAATGAAGATAAAATGTATGAGAATTTTATTCATAAATTCCAATGGAAAAACTTTGATAAACAAGGTGTTTACTACAACGAAATAGAACGAGATATAGTAAAACAATTCTATGACAATTCAATTTGCTTGGCATATAAACTATTGCAAAAAAATAAAGCAGACAAAGCACTCATTGTTTGCAATTCACTATCCGAAAACTTGCCTTTTTCACTCCATTACTATCCCGAAGCAGCAGCAGACTTAGCAATAATCTATTCACTCTTAGGACAAGAAGAAAAATCAGACTCATACATATATCTATCTACAGAACAATTCTCACAAATTATGCAACAATACTTCTCACTCAACACCTCACAACAAGCACAAGACAGAATACAAATACAAAAATTAGAAAACACTTGGTATCGTTTGCTATTGCAAAGTCAAGATTGGGGATTAGAACACATACGTATTACACTTGCCGATGGATACTTTACAATGATAAATCAATACCTAAAAATCACCCTGCGACAATTTGAAAAAATGACAGAAAACCCTGAATATTACTATCAAGAAATAGAAAACATAGTATTACAACTTAGAAATATCTATTCTCTTGCAGAAGAATATGAAGAAAAACTGATACCTATCCCCGAAAAACTCTTAGAATTCTTTAAATAAATCAAAGAAAAAATTTAAAAATTCTTTGATTTATTTTCTAAAAACAAAGAAATAAAATTCAATTGCAAAGGTTGTGAAGTAGGAAAGTGTAGCTGTGAGGGCTGCTCCTTGAAGTTGATATTTTGGAATAAGAATTAAACCTGCAATTATAGTAATTACTAATCCTATTATTGAGGCAAATGTGCTGATTTTAAAGTTTCCTTTTGCGTAAAAGTATTGTGTGAAATTGCTTGCTATGCTTAAAGGCAATACCCCTATGCTTAAAATCCTTATTGCTTGACTTATCTCTTCAAAACCTTTACCAAAAATAAATGAATAAACCTCTGAGGGTAATAAACACAACACTAATAATGCCAAGGCAGTGAAAATGCCATTGATTTTGCTCATTTTCCAAGAGAATTGTTTAGAAGAAGAATCGTCTTCGTTGTTTGAGAGAGAGGAATATTGCACTAAGGCGAGTGAAGAGCCAAAAAGCATTACCGCTTCGCTAAGACTAACAGCGTTTGAGTATATTCCAACAAGAGTTTCCCCGCAATAGAATCCTAAAATATAGAAACAAAGTCTATAATTCATACTTTGGGCAATATATCCTATTTGTTTTGTAACCCCAAGCGAGAAAAGAGTTTTAAAAGATGAGGTTAATTCTTGTTTTGATATTAGTTTTAGGTTTTTATATTCGTCTCTTAATGCAAAAATTCCATAGAAGAACGATGCAATATAAGCAATTAGCATTGCAGTTATAAAATCCTCTACCGAGGTAAAACGATTAAATAACCAAAGAATAAGGATATAAGAAAAAGAAACAAGAGGATAGATAAGTTTTAAAATGTTTGCTTGTGATATTTTTTGTTTTCCGAGCAGTAAAAACTGATTTATTTCACTTATTGCAGCAAGTAGAGCTATCAATACACATATATTAGGGAAAAACAAAGAAACTAAAATAGCTGTAATAACAATCCATAGGAATGAAGGGATTATTAAATTTGAGAAATCTTTACGAGGAGTTAAGTAAATCAAGGTTGAATTGCCGATAAGGGTGAACAGCATTAACAAAAGATTGATGTTGTACACCATTATTGCTTGTTCTCCTTTTGCTTCTACACCAAGAATCTGTGAAATTAGGATAATGGTTAAAAATCCCAATCCCGCAGAGGAGAATTTCGTAAAGATAGTATGTAAAATTTTTCGTATCACGAGTGCAAAGATAAGAAAAAATGCAGAAAAATTTGGTGGATTTAATTTTTTTGTGTAGTTTTGCAAACTCAAACATGGTGCGAGTAGTTCAGTTGGTTAGAATATCAGATTGTGGTCCTGAGGGTCGTGGGTTCAAATCCCATCTCGCACCCAGAGATTAAAGAAAGTAAAGGCTCTTCAAAAGATTGAGGAGCCTTTTTTTGTTAGAATAAATTTTAACGTTAAAAGATATGAGAAAACTTAGTTTAATTATTGCCCTTGTTTTCGTTTCTTTGAATGTTTTTGCACAATCATTCAAATACGAAAGCGTAAAGAACGATCCTTTAAATGCAAGGATTTATACCCTTGACAACGGACTTAAAGTCTATATGTCAGTTAATAAAAGCGAGCCAAGAATACAAACTTACATTGCAGTAAGAGTTGGAAGCAAGAATGACCCAAGTGCTACAACAGGATTAGCACATTATTTTGAGCACATGATGTTTAAAGGCTCAGAAAAGTTTGGAACAACAAATTGGAAAAAAGAAAAAGAATATATAGATAAGATAGAGGATTTGTATGAAGTGTATCGCAAAGAGAAAGACCCTCTAAAAAGAAAAGGATTGTATGCAGAAATTGACTCTTTGTCTTATATAGCATCGGGATTCGCCATTGCAAACGAATATGACAAAATGATGAGTTTCATAGGCAGTCAAGGAACAAACGCAGCCACAAGTAACGATTACACATTCTATCAAGAAGACATACCAAGCAATCAATTAGAAAATTGGGCTAAGATTCAAGCCGACCGTTTTGCTAATCCAGTGTTAAGACTCTTCCATACAGAATTAGAAACCATTTACGAAGAAAAAAATATGAGTCTTACAAAGGATTATCGTAAAGTAAACGAAGCAATGCTTAAAGCCTTATTCCCTTCACACCCTTACGGACAACAAACAACCTTAGGAGAAGCAGAACATTTACGTAATCCAAGTTTGAAAAACATTAAAGAATTTCACTCACAATACTATGTGCCAAACAATTATTGTATTGCAATGAGTGGAGACTTCGATCCAGATAAAGCAATCAAGATAATAGACAAATACTTTGGAGGATTAAAGGCAGTAGAAGTACCAAAATTAGAATTCAAAGCTGAAAAAGAAATCACTAAGGTAAAAGAAATAGAAGTAAAAGGCTTAGAAAGCGAATATATCACAATAGCATATAGAATCAATGCAGGCTCTACATCAAAAGAAGCAATGATGGCAGAACTTATAGATATGATTCTAAACAACGGATACACAGGATTGATAGACAAAAACATCAATCAAAAACAACTATGCCAAAGAGCAAATAGCGGAGTGTATGGATTGAACGACTACACTGCCTTTATTCTAAGAGCATACCCTACAAAAGGACAAAAATTAGATGAATTAAAATCTATGTTGTTGCAACAAATCGATATTTTGAAGACAGGAAATTGGGACGAAAGCATTTTGCAAGCAGGAATCAATAATATGAAATTCCGTGAAATACGTTCTTTAGAATCAAACTCAGCAAGAGCGATGAAAATGGCGATGAGTTATCTTTCAAATGTTGAATGGGAAAACGAAGTTAATTACTTAGACAACCTTTCTCAAATCACAAAAGATGAAATCGTTGCTTTTGCAAATCAAATCTTCAAATCAAACAACTATGTAGTTATAAAGAAAATAAAAGACGAACCAGAAACAGTGGCAAAGGTTGAAAAACCAGCAATAACTCCTATTCAAATCAATCGTAGTGCAGAGAGTGATTTCTTTAAGAAAGTAAAAGAAGCAAAAGTAGAAGACATAAAACCTGTTTTTGTTGATTACGACAAAGATATGAGCATAAAGAAAATGCCAAACGGCACAGAAATTCTTTATGTTAAGAATAACGACAACACACGTTATAGTTTAAGTTTCCGTTATGCAGTAGGAAGTTGGGAAAACAAATACTTAAATCTATTAAGCTACTATCAAGATTTCCTATACACTCCATTTATGAGCCAACAACAAATAAAAGAAAAATTATACAACATAGCTACAACATTTAGAATAAGCACAAGCGGAGATGAAACAGTAGTTACAATTGAAGGATTAACAGAAAATCTTTTAGAAGCCTTAGATGTAGTAGATGGAATCCTAACAAATCCTTGTCTTGATGAGAAAGCGTTAGAAAGTATCAAGCAAAAAATGTTGAAAGAAAGAGCAGAAGCAAAGAGTGCACAACAACAATGTTTCTCTAAGCTATCTTCTTACGCTCTTTACGGCAAAAAGAACGCACATCGTACACTTTTGAGCGACAAAGAAATCAATAAACTAACAACAAAGCAACTTACAGAACAAATAAAGAACCTAAAACTATACAAAGAACAAATAACCTATTACGGAGACTTGAATATAGATGCAATAGAAGACTATATTTTCCGTCATCACAAGATGAATGAAACAGGTTCATACAAAAAAGCAGACAGAAAACTATCAGAAAAACAAAAAATAACCAAGAATAAAGTTTACTTTGTCAATTATCCAGCAAATCAATCCTATTGCAGAATGTTTATAGTTGGCGATAAATATGACGAAAGCCAAAGAGCAGTAGTTGCAATGTACAATGAATACTTTGGAGGCAGTATGAACAGCATCGTATTCCAAGAAATGAGAGAAAAACGCTCACTTGCCTATCAAGCATCTTCACGTTACATAATGGGAAGCAATAAAACCGACAAAAATTATAACCTTGCACACATAGCAACTCAAAACGATAAAGTAGTAGAAGCATTCGACGCGTTTAATTCTCTATTAGATTATATGCCGGTAGCAGAAAATAACTTTGACCTTGCAAAACAAAGTATCTTGAAATCAATAGCAACAAACCGTACAACAAAACAAGCAATCATTTCTTCTTACCTTAACGACAAAGAATATGGAAGAAAAGAAAACACACAAAAGAAAATGTACGAACAATTGCAAAAAATGACCTTTGAAGACATAAAAGCATTTAGCGAACAAAACCTTAAAGGTCAAAAGAGAGTATATGTAATACTTGGAAGCAAAGACCAAATCAATTTTGACGAAGTTAAAAAATTTGGCGACATAGAAGAATTAACCTTAGAAGAAATCTTCGGATACTAAAAATAAAGAAGGAGAGAACTAAATTCTCTCCTTCTTTATTTTATATCTTTTACTCGTTGTATAAACTCATCTCTATTTTCAAAGAGATTATCAATTTTTTGAAAAAGGAATTGGCAAAGCACATCAAAACTTGGTTTATTTGCAGATAAATCAGTTGTTGAGTCAAATCCAAGACAATTTTTGTAATATTGAACTAATTTTCCTTCTGCTTTTTCATCGGCTGCAAATAAATATACGTATTGACATCCAATGTATTTTATCATTTCTTCAATGGTCTTAACTACTTTCAGCCAAAACAAAGTTTCTCCCATTTTTATGTCTTCAGGGAGACTTAAAGCATTCCAATATTTTCTTGCAGATTCGTTTATTCCAAATAATTTTAACTCTACGGCAGGATAAGAAACAGAAACTTCATTGGAACTTTCTATGTCTTTAAACTTTTTTTGATCATATTTTCTTTGTCCAATAGTGATAATGTCGTCAAGAGATAATCCTTGTTCTTTAATGTTTGTAATTATTAGGCTCGCTTTTTCTCTGTTATTTTCGTTCATTGCGGACTTGTAGTCTAAAAAAGCTTGACGTCCAAGTTCTTTTTCTTTACTATTAAAAAATTTAACTTTTTCAAATAATTCACCACATCTTAAAGAGAAAAAAATCAAAGGTGTATTATTAGGGGATAAAACAACAAAGGAAGCAAGATAACCTTTTTTATCTTCAATTAAATTTTCTTTTTTATTAAAGATTTCTAGTATTTGTTCACCTCTTTCGCGAGCAGTCATAGATCTTAGAATAGTCTCGTCTATTTCGCGGACTCTTCTTATCTCAAAAGTATCAATTAAATTTAAAATTTTTTCGCTATTTTGGGACATTTCTAAGTTTGTCAAGTTGAGGTACAATTTCTTCAAAATAAAATCTACGCATTTTCATACGTTCTGCGTCTTTTCTTATGTCTTCAAGTTCAAGTTTGTTATCGCAATGTTCGTCTCGCTTCAATCCTTTACGTGCATTTCTCCAAGAACTTTCTCCATGAGTTAGTAAACTCAAAGACCAAGAACTTTCAATAGCGTAATTTTGAAAAACATAATCAAGAGATTCTTTGTAAGGAGATAGTTCTGTATTTGTTGGTAAGTCATTAAGATTTTCATTTTTGTACAAATTGCGAATTTTAACAATAACTGGACCATATATCCAAGCAGCAAATTGTTCGCTAAACATAGGT
>JAGCLI010000111.1 GCA_017647065.1 Bacteroidales bacterium | reverse complement strand
TATCAAACATTTTATTCTTTCAAATTCAGACATAATTATTATAAGGTTTTTTTGTTTTGAAACTGCAAAAGTACTAAAAAATGCTTTAATTCAAAAAAAAATATTACTTTTGTAGTGATTTTTCTAAATAGTTTTTAATGAGGAAACTTGTCTTATTCTTATTATTTGTTTATGTGTGGCAATTCAATAGCCTTTTTGCTTTCTCGGTTGAGCAAATTGTGAATCCTAAAACAAGTTGTGCAAATTGTTATGTTGCAAATCAAGATGCAATTCTTTCATCTTCTGCAACCGATAGAATAAATCAGCTTCTTTATTCCTTTAATCAAAGAACGGGAATAGAGATTGCCGTTGTTGCTATCAACGGTGAGCAAAATACTTCTGCAAGAGATGTGTCTATGGAGTTGTTTGATGCTTGGAAAATAGGGAAAAAAGGTGAGGATAACGGAATAATAATAATTCTTACAAAGGCTTCTCGTGAGGTTTTCATTAGAACGGGTTATGGAGTTGAGGGAATTTTGACCGATGCTTTATCTACGAGAATTGTAAATAAGTATATGATTCCTTAT
Source organism: Bacteroidales bacterium (assembly GCA_017647065.1). Classification (GTDB taxonomy): domain Bacteria; phylum Bacteroidota; class Bacteroidia; order Bacteroidales; family P3; genus Onthomorpha. Next base: position 1,335 of record JAGCLI010000111.1, on the reverse strand, counting down.
TTCAAACAAGAAAAGTGGGACGAAGGCTTTATTTCGGGCGTAGAGCAGGTTGTTTCTTTATTAGATAAGACTTATGAAAATAATTCAAAGAAAAAAGAAAATATTTCAAAGAATTATTCTATTTTTTCTTTGTTTTATTTAATTATTTCTTTGCTTTATTTAATCCTTGCTATAATATTGATTTACAAGGGTTATTCTCATATTAGTAATAACTATAAATTAGAGAAAATAAGGGCGTTAAAACAAAAATCTTTGCCTTGGTTAATTGTAGGAATTGTTTTCTTTCCTGCATTATTGCTCCTTTTGATTTGGATTTATTGCATAGCGATAAGAAAGATTAAAAAATCAAGCGTAAAATGTAGTTGCTCTAATAAAATGAGGCTATTGTCGGAAAAGGAGGAAGATAAGTATTTGAGTCGTAAAGCACAGATTGAAGAGGAGGTTGGTAGTAAGAATTATGATGTTTGGCTATGTGAGAAATGTGGAAATACGGTAATTTATCCATACGATAAGATTTTGACAAATTATAGTGAGTGTCCTTCTTGCAAAGTAAAGACTTATTATAAGCAATCGGAGAAAGTAATGAGATATCCTACATCTTTTAGAAATGGGGTAATGAGAAAAACTTATCGTTGCAAGAATTGTAATCATATATCACATATTGATTCGGATATTCCAAGAAGTGGGGGAGTTATTGTAGGAGGAATGGGTAGTGGAAGTTCGTTTGGAGGGGGCTTTTCCGGCGGAGGAAGTTGGGGAGGAGGCTTTTCCGGTGGTGGAGGAGGCGGTGGACGCTTCTAAAAGAAAGAAATGTTGAATTAAAATAAAGAATAGAAGATATGAAGAAAAAGTTTATTCCAATTATTATTGTTTTAGCAATAGTTGTAATACTAATTGCGTGGGCTGTAAAGGCGTATAATGGTTTAGTTGTCAAAGATGATGCTTGCTCAAAGCAATGGTCAAAGGTAGAAAGTCAATATCAAAGAAGAATGGATTTGATTCCAAATTTGGTAAACACGGTAAAGGGTTATGCTTCTCACGAAGAGGCTACATTATTAAAGGTAATTGAGGCAAGAAATCAAGCATCGCAAGTAAAGATTGATGCAGAAAATATGACACAAGAGCAATTGAATAGCTTTCAACAAAGTCAAGAAAATCTTTCTTCTGCAATAAGAGGATTGAATATAGTGGTTGAGAAATACCCAGACTTGAAAGCAAATCAAAATTTCTTGGAATTACAATCGCAACTTGAAGGAACAGAAAATAGAATTGCAGTTGAAAGACAACGTTATTCCGATGTTGTAAACGAATATAACACAAGCGTAAGACGATTCC
>JAGCLI010000007.1 GCA_017647065.1 Bacteroidales bacterium | reverse complement strand
TCTACTTGTACCAGGAGTAGGAGCACAAGGAGGATCTTTACAAGAGGTTTGTAAGTATGGACTTAACGAAGATTGCGGATTATTAGTCAATTCTTCAAGAGGGATAATTTTTGCAGACACAAGCGAAAAATTTGCAGAAGTTGCAGCTCTAAAAGCAAAAGAATTGCAAGAAGAAATGGCCTCTTACCTAAAATAATACTTTGAAATCAAAAAATAAAACGGCGTTCTATCATTTAGAATCGCCGTTTTATTTTTTTAATGCCTTTGATGAAAAGAGAAAATAAAAAACTTTCTCCAAGAGTTAAGCCCAAATGCTTGCGATATTTTCAACTTTAAGATTTCCAACTGCAAATATTGAAAATATAAGCCCTTAACTAAAAATCACTAAATCAAAGACTTAACTTTTTGAAGCCCTAAAAACGCCATATTTTTTCTTTGTTTTAGCCGATTTTTTACTTGATTTCAGAAAAATAATTCTTGATTTTAAGAAAATATTTCTTTGTTTTATTTTATTATTTCTTTGCTTTTTTCAATTTTTTCAAAGACTCTACTCGCCAAAGCCTAAATTTAGCCAAAATACACTCAATTTTCGTCAATTTTTCGCAAGAAATTTCACAAAAATTCCAAAATGAAATTTCTGTAAAATAAAGATTATTTTCTTTAAACTTTATACTACTGACAATATATGGATATTCCTAAAATTAAATACAGCAACTGGGCCAATTCAATGGAGTCAAGATAGAGATAGTAGAGGTATTTGGCGAATTTATTAGTTTATACAATAATATTTAAAGAAAAACGCTCGTGAGTCTTTGTTTTACTCTTTTGACAAACGAGCGTTTTGTTTTTTTATTTTTTTAAGATTTAAATTCATCTAATAGTCTTCGGTCTTTTTTACTTGGTCGGCCTATTCCTCTGTCGCGTTTTTCAAAGGCGTATTCTCTTGCTATGCGAATTCTTTCAATCTCTTGAATGTCGGTTTGGTCTTCTAAAAAGTTTTCTACAAGTTTTGCTCCAACTCTATTGTTGAGAAGTTGTTTTACTTTTACTTTTCGGTGTAGTTGATCAATGTTTACTACATACACATCGCCTTCTTTTACGATTTTTGAGGGCTTTACTACACTTCCTTCGCAGGTTACTTTCCCTAATCGACAGGCATCGGTCGCTAAGGCTCTTGTTTTGTAAAGCCTTACTGCCCATAACCATTTGTCAATCCTTACTTCCATAAGTTTTTTACTTTTGTCGGAAGAATATTGTGATAGGTACGCCTTTGAAATCGTACATTTCTCTTAAACGATTTTCAACAAAACGTTTGTAAGGGTCTTTTATGTATTGTGGAAGGTTGCAATAGAAAACAAATTGTGGGTATGCTGTCTTTAATTGCATTATATATTTTATCTTTACATACTTTCCTTTGTATGCTGGTGGTGGATTTTGTTCTTTTACTATTGGTAATAGTCTTTCGTTCAACTCTGAGGTAGGGATTTGTCTGCTTCGTGATTCGTAAACTTTTCTTGCGGTTTCTAATACTTTGAATATTCTTTGTTTGTTGATAACCGAAGTAAAGACAATAGGCACATCATCAAATGGTGCTATCTTTGCTCTTATTTTTTCTTCAAATTCAAGTGTTGTTTTGTTGTCTTTTTCTATTAAGTCCCATTTATTTACTACGATTACAACGCCTTTGTTGTTGCGATTGATAAGTGAGAATAGGTTTATGTCTTGACTTTCTAAGCCTTGTGAGGCATCTATCATTAAAACACAAACATCGGAATTTTCTATTGAACGAATGGAACGCATAACTGAGTAAAATTCTACATCGTCCATTTCTTTGTTCTTTTTTCTTACGCCTGCTGTGTCGATAATCACAAAGTCAAATCCGAAAAGGTTATATCTTGTGTCAAGAGAATCTCTTGTTGTTCCAGCGGAGTTATGAACTATGTTTCTTTCTTGTCCGATTAGGGTGTTGATTAGAGAACTTTTTCCAACGTTTGGACGTCCTACAACGCAAAGTTTAGGTATTCCTGCGTTTTCATCAACAAAGGTTTCTTCTTCTGCAAAGTCTTTTACTAACTCGTCTAACATTTCTCCTGTTCCGGAGCCGTTTATTGCAGATATTGTATAGACTTCTCCAAGTCCAAATGAGTAAAATTCATAGTGATCGTTTGCTCTTGCTGCGTTATCTACTTTATTGGCAACAAGTAATACTTTCTTGTCGCAACGTCTTAATAGTTCTGCTACTTCTTCATCATCAGGTGTGATGCCTACTTTTACATCTACCATAAAGATTATGGCGTCTGCTTCTTCTATTGCTAAGATTACTTGTTTTCTTATTTCGCCTTCAAACACGTCTTCGCTTCCAATTACGTATCCTCCTGTGTCAATAACTGAAAATTCCTTTCCATTCCAATTGGATTTTCCGTAATGACGATCTCTTGTTACGCCTGCTTCGGAGTGAATGATTGCATCTCTTGTTTCTGTTAAACGATTAAATAAGGTAGATTTTCCAACATTTGGACGACCTACTATTGCAACTATATTACCCATTATATTTTCTTATTTTGTGCATAGATATAAAAAACGAGTGAAAGAAAAAATTTATTCTATCTATTTTGCTTATCTTTGCAGGTCTTAAAACACAATTTTTAAATTTATGAAGAAATATTTTATGTCAATGATTATGTTTGCTACGGCGTTCACTACATTTTCTTGC
>JAGCLI010000110.1 GCA_017647065.1 Bacteroidales bacterium | reverse complement strand
TAAAAGGTTATTGTTTTGTTCTTCTCTTATCTTTTCGTAGTGTTCTTGGCAACGTTTGTTTACAGCCTCTGATGCCTTTTTAAATCTCTCCCAAATCTCATCGCTCTTATCAGCAGAAACTCTTCCGATTTCTTTCCATAATTGATGACATTCTTGTAATTGGCGGAAAGAATCGTTGATTGATGGTTCTAATAAAAGACTTTCTACTCTCTCACAAAGAGCTACTTTCTTTTTCATACCGATTTCCAAAAGCTCTTTATTGATTTTTACCTTATCATAGAACTTTTCTATTAGGAAATGATATGATTCCCATAATGAATTAGCCTCAGAGCGTGGCACTGCTCCAATTTCTTTCCATTTAGCTTGTAAGCCATTAAATGTATCGTATATTTCTTTTAAAGAACCTTCTTGTTGTAACAACGCTCTCAACTCTTCAAGAATTGCTTTTTTCTTTTCTAAGTTGTCTATCTTGTCTTGTTCTTGTTTTTCCAAGTGTTTTTGTCTTCTTTCTCTATATTCGCCATATAGTTTACGGAAGTCTATATCTAATTGATCTAACTCGTTTTTGTAGTCTTCCTTTACTCCTCCCTCAGACAAAAATTTATCCAAAGCAATTTGATAAATCTCTTTACTTTTCGCATCAAAGATTTCTTTAATCACTCTGGCTCTTTGTTTTAGTACATCAAAGTTATTTGCATTTAGCAAAGTTTGAAACTCTTTCAATAATTCTTCTCTATCAAGTCCTTGATAAGAAAGGGTTACTTGTTCAATGTTTTCTTCAATAGGTTGTTCCATTCTTTCATCTTGCTCAACAAGATTTTCTGAAGTATTCATTAAATCGTCCATACGATAAAATTTAAAAGTTGTTGTTAATTGTTATTACTCTATTTTTTTTGCAAACTCATAACATTTTTTTAAACCAATGAAATAAAAACATAAAAATTGAGAAAAAATTTGCAGATTCAATTTTTTGTTCTACTTTTGCACTCGCAATGGTTCACTAATGCAAGGTTTTTGCAAAGTGATTAAAAGGGAATCAGGTGAAAATCCTGAACAGTCCCGCTGCTGTAAGTTCTAAAAAACTTGAATAACAATCTTAGCCACTGTTTTTAATAATGGGAAGGCGTTATTCAAAAGAACAAGTCAGAAGACCTGCCATGCAAAGATTAAAAAATAAATTTCAGTCTTCGAGGAAAGGACTAAATTATGAACAAGAAAATTATAGCAATATTAGTATCAATCGTATATTCTTGTGTAGTATTTTCACAAGACACACTTCGAGTAATTACCCTTGAAGGCTTTGAGGTTATAGACTCCTCTTTGGACAATCACAATCAACAAACCTCCTCTCATAAGTTAGAAATAGAGAAACTAAAAAAGCTATCGGTTTACGACATTGGTCAAGCCGCAAAATTTCTTCCCGGAGTAACAATCAAAGACTATGGTGGAACAAACGGCTTAAAAACAATATCCGTTAGAGGTTTAGGCTCAATGCACACAAACCTTCTTTACGATGGAATAAGCGTAAGCAACACACAAAACGGACAAATAGACCTATCAAAATTCTCGGTAAACAACGTTGAAGAATTAAGCCTTGATAATGGCAATCGCATAGTGAATATGCAAACAGCTAAAAGCCTTGCAAGCGGAAGCGTACTTTCACTTACAAGCAAAAGACCCGTTTTTAGTCCAGAGAGAAACACAAACGGCGACCTATCACTTTCTTACGGAAGTTTCAACCTCTTTAACATAAGTGGAAATCTTAACAAAAAGATAAACGAAAAACTTATAATAAGCCTTAACTCAGAATTTATAAACTATGAAGGCTCCTACCCTTACACCCTACACTATGGCAATGGAACAAACGATAGCACCTCAAAAGAAAAAAGACAAAACAATGATTTACTATCTACAAAAATAGAATCAAACATTTACGCAAATATTTCAAAGAAATCTTTTCTTAAAACAAAGATTTATTTCTACTATGACGAAAAAGGCTTACCCGGCCCTACCACACTATATTATCTATCCTCAGCACAAAGGCTTTGGAACAGAGATTTCTTTCTTCAAAACGTCTTTACACACAATTTCAATCAAAACCTATCATACAAAAACCACATAAAACTCTCTACAAACTACACCCGATACTTCGATCCTTACTACAACAACGCACAAGGCTTTCAAGAAGATATTTACAACCAAGAAGAAGCATATTTAAACAATATATTAGCATGGCAAAACAAGAAAAAAACAATTAGTTTTTCACTTACAAACGACCTTTGTTTAAACTCACTTAACGCAAAAACAAACTACGAATTTGACCCAAGACGTTTCAGCAGCATAAGTGCAATAACAAGTGCATTTAAGCACAAAAAACTTCGATTAGATTTCAATCTACTTC
>JAGCLI010000109.1 GCA_017647065.1 Bacteroidales bacterium | reverse complement strand
GATATTTCCTCCTGCTACCCCTCCGACGTGGAATGTACGAAGTGTAAGCTGTGTTCCTGGTTCACCAATTGATTGTGCTGCAATAACTCCAACTGCTTCTCCTTTTTGTACAAGTTTCGCTGTTGCTAAGTTACGTCCATAACATTTTGCACAAACTCCTCTCTTGCTTTCACAAGTAAGCACTGAACGAATTTCTACTTCTTCTATTGGAGATTCTTCTATTCTCTTACAAATTTCTTCTGTAAGTTCTTCTCCTGCTTTTGCTATTATTTCGCCAGTTTGAGGGTGAATAACATCGTGAACACTTACTCTACCAAGTATTCTATCATACAATGATTGAACTACATCTTCGTTTTTCTTTAACGCTGTTGTAGGAATACCTCTTAGAGTTCCACAATCTTCTTCAGTAATTATAACATCGTGTGCAACGTCTACTAATCTTCTTGTTAAATATCCTGCATCGGCTGTTTTCAAAGCAGTATCGGCCAAACCTTTTCTCGCACCGTGAGTAGAAATAAAGTATTCTAACACGGTCAATCCTTCTTTAAAGTTCGAGATAATTGGGTTTTCAATAATTTCTGCTCCTGTTGAACCTGATTTTTGTGGTTTTGCCATCAGACCACGCATACCTGTAAGCTGACGGATTTGCTCTTTACTACCACGGGCTCCTGAGTCCAACATCATATATACTGGATTGAAACCTTGTCTGTCTTCTGAAATGTGTTTCATCACAACATCTGTCAAACGTCTATTTGTATCTGTCCAAATGTCAATTACTTGATTATAACGTTCGTTGTTTGTGATAAGACCCATTTGATAGTTCATCATAACTTCATCAACAGATGCATTGGCCTCGTTTATCATTTCTATTTTTTCTTCTGGTACTAAAACGTCTCCTAAGTTAAATGACAAACCTCCTGTAAAGGCCATTTTATATCCTAAGTCTTTAATATCATCTAAGAATTGTGCGGTTTTTGCTGTTCCACAAACTTTTAAAACATCTCCAATGATATCTCTCAACATACTCTTCTTCAAAACTACATTGATAAAGCCATATTCTTCTGGTACAACTTTGTTGAATAAAACTCTACCTACTGTAGTTTCAATTATTTCTGTTGTTTTAACACCTTCTTTTTCTACTACTCTTCTTAATTTAATGTTGGCATGAAGATCAACTGCTTTTTCATTATATGCTATTTGAACTTCCTCTGAAGAATAGAATGTTTTACCCTCTCCTTTTACTATCATTGTATCATCTGACACTCTTCCTTTTGTCATATAATACAATCCAAGCACCATATCTTGAGAAGGAACTGTAATTGGAGAACCATTTGCTGGATTCAATATATTATGCGATGCTAACATCAACATTTGGGCTTCCAATATTGCTGCATTTCCAAGTGGAACGTGAACAGCCATTTGGTCTCCGTCAAAGTCAGCATTGAACGCAGCACAAACCAATGGGTGTAATCTAATAGCTTTTCCTTCTACTAAACGTGGTTGGAATGCTTGGATACCCAATCGGTGAAGTGTCGGAGCACGGTTCAATAACACCGGATGTCCTTTTAATATGTTTTCTAAGATTTCTAATACTACAGGTTCTCTTCTATCAACTATTCTTTTTGCAGACTTAACTGTTTTAACCAAACCTCTTTCTAACATCTTTCTAATGATAAATGGTTTAAACAGCTCTGCTGCCATATCTTTTGGTAATCCACATTCGTGCATTTTCAAATCTGGACCAACTACAATAACAGAACGTCCTGAGTAGTCTACACGTTTTCCTAATAAGTTTTGACGGAAACGTCCTTGCTTTCCTTTTAAGAAATCAGATAGTGATTTTAAAGCTCTATTTGAATCTGATTTTACAGAACTTACTTTTCTTGAATTATCAAATAAAGAGTCTACAGCTTCTTGTAACATACGTTTTTCATTACGCATAATCACATCAGGAGCCTTGATTTCTATTAATCTCTTTAGTCGATTATTTCTTATAATAATTCTTCTATATAGGTCATTTAAGTCTGATGTTGCGAAACGTCCTCCATCCAATGGAACAAGTGGTCTTAAATCTGGTGGAATCACAGGAACAACTTGAACAATCATCCATTCTGGTCTGTTTTCTATTCTTTTTTGTGATTCTCTAAACGCTTCTACAACATTTAATCTTTTTAGGGCTTCGTGTTTTCTTTGTTGTGAGGTTTCTTTGTTAGCTTTGTGTCTTAATTCGTAAGATAATTTATCTAAATCTAACTCTTTAAGTAAGATATACAAAGCTTCTGCTCCCATCTTAGCAACAAACTTGTTTGGATCATCATCTGGTAAGTGTCTATTTTCCATAGGCAACTTCTCAACAATATCAAAATATTCTTCTTCTGTTAAGAAATCTAATTTTTGTATTTCAAATTGTTGAGCAATACCTGGATTTATAACTATATATTTTTCGTAATATATAATTTGATCCAATTTCTTACTTGGGATTCCTAATAAAGATCCTATTTTATTAGGTAAAGAACGGAAAAACCAAATGTGAGAAACTGGGACAACTTATTTTATGTGTCCCATTCTTTCTCTTCTCACTTTCTTTTCTGTTACCTCTACACTACATCTATCACAAACGATTCCCTTGTAACGTATTCTTTTGTATTTTCCACAATGACATTCCCAGTCCTTTACAGGTCCAAATATCTTTTCACAGAATAAACCATCTCTTTCTGGTTTATATGTTCTATAATTTATTGTCTCTGGTTTTAAAACCTCACCTCTCGATCTTTCTTCTATTGATTGAGGAGAAGCAAGACTTATTGTCATTGAATTGAATGCGCTATTTATTTGATTTTCTTTTTTGATTGCCATATTCTTTAATGTTAAAATGTTGGATAATCGCGAGGTTAATCAAAAGATACCTCTAAATTCAAACCTCTTAATTCATGTATTAAAACATTAAATGATTCAGGAATACCAGGAACAGGCATATTATCCCCTTTTACTATAGCTTCGTAAGCTTTCGCTCTTCCCACTACGTCATCTGATTTTACAGTTAATATTTCTTGTAAAACGTGAGATGCTCCAAAGGCTTCTAATGCCCAAACTTCCATTTCTCCAAATCTTTGTCCTCCGAATTGAGCTTTACCTCCAAGAGGTTGTTGTGTAATTAATGAATAAGGCCCAATACTTCTTGCGTGCATCTTATCATCAATCATATGGTGAAGTTTCAACATATAAACGTATCCAACTGTTGCTGGTTGGTCAAATACTTCTCCTGTCTCTCCATCTCTCAAATAGCATTTACCATTATGAGGTAGTCCTGCTTTGTCCATAAATTCATTTACTTCTTCCAATGTAGCACCATCAAAAATAGGTGTTTGGAATCGCAAATTCAATTCATGTCCTGCCCAACCTAAAACAGTTTCAAATATTTGTCCTAAGTTCATACGAGATGGTACGCCTAGCGGATTTAATACTATGTCTACTGGTTTTCCATTGTCTAAGAATGGCATATCCTCTTCTCTTACAATCTTAGCAACAATACCTTTGTTACCATGACGACCTGCCATCTTATCTCCAACTTTTAATTTTCTTTTCTTAGCAATATAAATTTTAGCCATTTGTACAATTCCAGATGGTAAATCATCACCAATTGTACTAGCATAAATTTGACGAGCTAATGCTCCTTGTATTTCTCTGCACTTTATATTATAATTATTCAGCATTTCTTTAACTAATTCATTAGTTTCTGGATCTGTAGTCCAATCGCTAGATGCTAAATTATTATAATCTATAGAAAGTAATAATTTTTGATTAAACTTAGTCTTTTTAGGAATATATTCTTCGCCATAAGTAGAATATACTCCTTCAGATACTTTACCAGTAAGCAATACGAATAATTTATCAATAAACTTAGTTTTAAGTTCTTTTTCTTCTAATTCGTATTTTTCTTTAAGCTCACGTACTATTTCATTATCTCTTTGACGAGATTTTTTATCTTTTATAAAACGAGTAAATAACTTCTTGTCAATAACAACTCCACTTATTGAAGGTGGTACTTTTAAAGAAGCATCTTTAACATCTCCTGCTTTATCCCCGAAAATTGCTCTCAACAATTTTTCTTCAGGAGTTGGATCAGATTCTCCCTTTGGTGTTATTTTACCAACTAAGATATCTCCTTCTTTAACCTCAGCTCCTATTCTAATCATACCATTTTCGTCAAGATCCTTAGTTGCCTCAGTACTAACATTTGGAATATCTCTTGTTAATTCTTCTAATCCTCGTTTTGTTTCTCTTACTTCTGTGATAAATTCTTCAACGTGAACAGAAGTAAATATATCTTCTTTTACAACCTTTTCTGATATTACAATAGCATCCTCATAATTATACCCTTTCCAAGGCATAAACGCAACTTGTAAGTTTCTTCCAAGTGCTAAAACGCCATCTTTTGTAGCATATCCTTCACAAAGTACTTGTCCTTTTACAACCTTATCCCCTTTATTTACAATAGGTCTAAGATTAATTGATGTACTTTGATTTGTACGTTGGAATTTAGTAAGCTTATATCTCTTTGTATCATCTTCAAAACTTACTATTCTTTCATTCTCATCTCTATCGTAACGGATTACAATTTCTCTTGCATCAACAAACTCTACAATTCCATCACCCTCAGCATGCAAAAGAACTCTTGAATCACACGCAACGGAAGGTTCTATACCAGTTCCAACAATTGGAATTTCTGGATTCAACAAAGGCACTGCTTGACGCATCATGTTTGAACCCATCAACGCTCTATTCGCATCATTGTGTTCCAAGAAAGGAATCAAAGAAGCTGCTATTGAAGCAATTTGATTAGAAGCAACGTCCATCAAGTCAACTTTATCAGGAGAAACAATAGGGAAATCCGCCATTTGACGAGTTTTTATTCTATCCCCAACAAATTTGTTATTTTTATCGATATCAGTTGCTGCTTGTGCTACAATTTTATCTTCTTCTTCCTCTGCTGTTAAATAAACAGCTCCTTCCTCTACAAGCACCTTGCCATTTTCTACCTTGTAATAAGGTGTTTCAATAAATCCTAAGTTGTTTATTTTTGCAAAAACACTCAATGAAGAAATCAAACCAATATTTGGTCCTTCTGGTGTTTCAATTGTACACAAACGTCCATAGTGAGTATAGTGAACGTCACGAACTTCAAAACCTGCTCTTTCTCTTGACAAACCACCAGGTCCTAAGGCTGAAATTCTTCTTTTATGTGTTATTTCAGACAAAGGATTAGTTTGATCCATAAATTGAGACAATTGATTTGTTCCAAAGAATGAATTAATAACAGAAGATAATGTTTTAGCATTTATAAGATCTGTAGGAGTAAAGACTTCATTGTCTCTCACATTCATACGTTCACGTATAGTACGAGCCATTCTTGATAATCCAACTCCAAATTGAGCAGATAATTGTTCTCCGACAGTTCTTACCCTACGATTACTTAAGTGGTCAATATCATCAACTTCTGTCTTAGAGTTAATAAGTTCTATCAAATATTTTATAATAGATATAATATCCTCTTTTGTAAGAACACGTACATCGTCACTAACATTCAAATTAAGTTTCGTATTTATTCTGTAACGACCTACATCTCCTAAATCATATCTTTTGTCAGAGAAGAATAATTTTTCTATTATACCACGTGCAGTTTCTTCGTCAGGAGGTTCCGCACTTCTTAATTGTCTATAAATATATTCAACAGCCTCCTTGGCATTATTGGCTGTATCTTTTTGTAATGTATTAAAAATTATTGAATAATCAGTAGAAGTTACATCATCATTGTGTAACAATATAGTCTTAACACCAGAATCTAATATAAGATCTATATGTTCTGGTTCAATAATAACTTCTCTTTCTATAATTGTTTCAGTTCTTTCAATAGAAATAACTGATCCAGTATCTTCATCAACAAAATCTTCAATCCAAGATCTAACAATACGAGCAGCTAATTTTTTTCCTACAACCTTTTTTAAATTGGCTTTAGTTACCTTAACCTCTTGTGCTAAATCAAAGATTTCTAAAATATCTTTATCTGTTTCATATCCGACAGCTCTCAACAATGTTGTTATAGGCAATTTTTTCTTTCTATCTATGTATGCATACATAACATTGTTTATATCAGTTGTAAACTCCATCCAAGATCCTTTAAAAGGAACTATTTTTGCAGAATATAACTGCATTCCATTTGAATGGGTACTTGTTCCAAAAAATACACCAGGAGAACGATGTAACTGAGAAACAACAACTCTTTCAGCGCCATTTATAACAAAAGTTCCCTTAGGTGTCATATAAGGAATCATACCTAAGTAAACATCTTGAATTACGGTATCAAAATCCTCATGTTCAGGATCCGCACAATACAATTTCAACTTTGCTTTTAATGGGACACTAAAAGTCAAGCCTCTCTCTATACACTCTTCAATAGTGTAACGAGGAGGATCAATAAAATAATCAAGAAATTCTAAAACAAAATTATTTCTTGCGTCTGTTATAGGGAAGTTTTCAGAAAACACTTTATATAAACCTTCGTTTATTCTATTTTCTGAATTTGTTTCCAATTGAAAGAAATCCTTAAAAGATTTCAATTGAATATCTAAAAAATCTGGATATTCAAAATGTTTTACTGAAGCAAAACTAACTAATTTTGGGGTTTTACGTGCCAAGGCTTTAAAAATTAAAGGTTAAAAAATAAGTTAGATAAAACACAATTAAGGAATAGGTATTCTTAAGCAGAATACCCTATTCCCTTAATATCTATTGTGGTGAAATGTCTTACTTAATTTCAACCTTTGCACCAGCTTCTTCTAACGCTTTTTTCAAAGATTCAGCTTCATCTTTAGAAACTCCTTCTTTCAATGTTTTAGGAGCAGCATCTACTAATTCTTTAGCTTCTTTTAATCCTAAAGAACAAAGATCTTTAACTAATTTAACAACATTTAATTTTGAAGCACCAGCTTCTGCTAAAACTACATCAAATGCAGTTTTTTCTTCTTCAACTGCTGCTCCTGCTGCTGCTGGACCTGCTGCTACTGCTACTGCAGCTGCTGCTGGTTCAATACCATATTCTTCTTTTAATATATCAGCTAACTCTTTTACTTCTTTTACAGACAAATTAACTAATTGTTCTGCGAATGCTTTTAAATCTGCCATTTTATTTTTGATTTATGTGTTTTACAATTTTTTTACTTAAATTTCTTATTCGGCTCTTTCCGATAATGTTTTTACTACACCTGATAACGTATTTGCACCATACTACAATGCTCCAATAACATTTTTAGCAGGAGCTTGAAGAGCTGCAACGATGTCAGCAACAAGTTCATTTTTAGACTTAATTGCAATCAACTCTTCTAATGCTGCATCACCTACATAGAAACATTCTTCAACGTATGCTGATTTTAAAATAGGTTTTTCCCCATTTGCTCTGAATGTTTTTATAAGTTTTGCAGGTGCATTATTAACGTTAGAAAGCATAACAGAAGTAGAACCTTTGAAAGTTGGAAATAATTCTGAATAATCAATATCCATCTTTTCCAAAGCCTTGATCAACAAGGTATTCTTCACAACTAATAATTTAACATCATTACGGAAGCACATTCTTCTCAACTTTGCAGTTTCAACAGAATTTAATCCATCTATACTAACAAAGTAAAGGTAAGGATATTTAGAAATTTCCGCTCCGATGTTTTCTATTAGCTGACTTTTTTCTTCCTTTCTCATATATTTAAACTTTTTCTGAGATTATTTGTTTATTGACTTTGGATCAACTTTTACACCTGGGCTCATAGTTGAAGAAACAGTTACGCTTTTTACGTATGTACCCTTTGCGGCCGCTGGTTTCAATTTTATGATAGCTTGTAATACTTCCATAGCATTTTCGTAAATCTTATTAGAATCAAAAGACATACGAGCAACACTTGCATGTACTATACCATACTTATCAACTTTGAAATCAATTTTACCGGCTTTAACTTCTTGAACGGCTTTACCTATTTCCATTGTTACTGTACCTGTTTTAGGGTTTGGCATAAGACCTCTTGGTCCTAAAATTTTTCCCAAAGCACCTACCTTAGGCATAACACTTGGCATAGTGATAATAACATCGACATCCGTCCAACCGCCTTTAATTTTGTCGATGTATTCATCTAATCCAAAATAATCAGCTCCGGCAGCCTTAGCTTCTTCTTCTTTATCTGGAGTACACAATACAAGCACTCTTTTGGTTTTACCTGTTCCGTGAGGCAAAGTAACAATACCTCTTACCATTTGATTAGCTTTACGAGGGTCAACACCCAAACGTACATCTAAATCAAAAGAAGCATCAAACTTTGTAAAAGTGATATTCTTTACCACATCAACAGCTTCTTCCAAAGAATACTCTTTTAGCGTATCAAACTTTGCTAAAGCCTCTCTTTGTTTTTTCGATTGTTTTGCCATTAATCTACGTTTTTACTTTTTTTAATTATTTATGTCAAAGAATTATTCTTCAACAACAATACCCATACTTCTTGCTGTTCCCTTTACAATGCTAATCGCAGCCTCAATAGTGAAACAATTTAAATCCACCATTTTAGCCTCAGCAATTGCTTTAATTTGTTCCATTTTAAGAGTTGCCACTTTATTTCTATTTGGTTCACCAGAACCGCTTTTCAAATTAGCAGCCTCTTTCAATTGAACAGCAACAGGTGTGGTTTTAATTACAAAATCAAAGGATTTATCAGCATAAACAGTGATAATAGCTGGAATCAATTTACCTGCTTGATCTTGAGTTCTAGCATTAAACTGTTTACAGAATTCCATGATATTAACACCCTTAGCACCTAACGCAGGTCCTACTGGTGGTGATGGATTTGCTTTTCCTCCTGGAATTTGTAATTTAATTAATCCTGCAACTTCTTTAGCCATTTTACTAACGTGCGTTTTAATTTAAATGATTAAATACTTACTTGAAATTACTTAATAACTTGAACAAATGACAATTCAACAGGAGTTCTTCTACCAAAGATTTTAACGATTACCATCAATTTCTTTTTCTCTAAATTTATTTCATCAATAACACCAGAGAAGCTATTAAATGGACCATCAATAATCTTAACAGTTTCACCCAAAATAAAAGGTTCCATCAATTCTTCTTCACTATCGATCATTTCATCAACTTGTCCCAAAATACGTTTAACTTCATCTTCCTGTAAAGGAACTGGAGTACCATCTTTTTGAGTTAAAAAACCGATAACATTAGGAACATTTCTGATCGCATGCATAACTTCGCCTTCCAAAGTAGCTTCAATCAATACATAACCAGGAAAAAGAGTTCTATCTTTACTTACTCTTTTACCATTACGTACAGAAAAAACCTTCTCAGTAGGAATTAAAACCTTAGAAACATATTTTTCAAATCCGCTATGAGCAACTTCATTTTCAATATATTCCTTAGCTTTTTTTTCCTTTCCAGCAATAGCTTTAACTACATACCATCTTTTTGGTTTTAGTCCCTCAGTCATAATCAAGAATTATTGTGTAATTATCAAATAACAAAATATAAATCTAAACACTGTATCTCATGGTAAAAACACCTTTGGGAAGCTAGACACAGTTATTAAGATTATCCTATAAGTTCATAAAGGAAGCCCAACAAACCTTTCCATTCTAATGTTGGATGCACACCCATTAATATATCCATTGCGAAAATAATAAGTGCAATTATCAATGATGCAACAAAGACAACCACAGTACTATTTGTCAATTCAGACATGGTTGGCCATGATACTTTGTGCATAAGTTCATCATAGCTATTCTTTATATAATTAACAATCTTAGACATCTATACTTTGTTTTTATTTTTTTGCAGGGGCAGAGAGATTCGAACTCCCATCAATGGTTTTGGAGACCACTATTCTGCCCTTAAACTATGCCCCTGAATAAAAGGGAAAGAGTAAAATTCTCTCCCTTTTGTTTTTTATTAATCTAATAATTTTGTTACTTGACCAGCACCTACTGTTCTACCACCTTCACGGATAGCGAAACGTAAGTTTTCGTTCAATGCGATTTCAGAAATCAAATCAACAGTGATTGTTAAGTTATCTCCTGGCATAACCATGTCACGACCTTCTGGTAATGAGATTTCTCCTGTTACGTCAGTTGTTCTGAAATAGAATTGAGGACGATATTTGTTGTGGAATGCTGTGTGACGTCCACCTTCTTCTTTCTTCAAGATATAAACCTCAGCTTGGAATTTCTTGTGTGGTTGTACTGAACCTGGTTTAGCAATAACCATACCACGACGGATTTCGTTTTTGTCTATACCACGAAGCAATAAACCTACGTTATCTCCAGCTTCACCTTCATCTAACAATTTACGGAACATTTCAACTCCTGTAACTGTAGATTTCAATTTTTCAGCTCCCATACCTATGATATCAACTGCATCACCTACGTGAATAATACCAGTTTCGATACGACCTGTTGCAACAGTACCACGACCTGTGATAGAGAACACGTCTTCTATAGGCATCAAGAAATCTTTATCTTTATCTCTCATTGGAAGTGGAATCCATTCGTCAACTGCGTTCATCAATTCCATGATTTTTTCTACCCATGTTGGTTCGTTATTCAATCCACCAAGAGCAGATCCTCTGATAACTGGTGTGTTATCTCCGTCAAATTCATAGAATGATAATAAATCACGGATTTCCATTTCAACAAGATCTAACAATTCTGGGTCATCAACCAAGTCAACTTTGTTCATGAAAACAACCAAACGAGGAACACCTACTTGACGAGCTAACAATATGTGTTCACGAGTTTGAGGCATAGGACCATCTGTTGCTGCAACAACGATGATAGCACCGTCCATTTGAGCCGCACCTGTAACCATATTCTTTACATAGTCAGCGTGACCAGGACAGTCAACGTGAGCATAGTGACGATTTTCTGTTTGATACTCTACGTGTGCTGTGTTAATAGTAATACCTCTTTCTCTTTCTTCAGGAGCAGAGTCAATTGTATCGAATGATTTTACTTCTGAAAGACCTTTTGTAGCTAAAACTGAAGTGATAGCTGCAGTCAAAGTTGTTTTACCGTGGTCAACGTGACCAATTGTACCAATGTTAACGTGTGGTTTCGAACGTTCAAATTTTTCTTTTGCCATAATATTGACTTATTAATCGTTAAAAATTTCTATTTATATTTTTCTTAATTTTCTAAAACTTAAAAGAGCCATTGATGAGACTTGAACTCACGACCCCTTCCTTACCAAGGAAGTGCTCTACCACTGAGCTACAACGGCACAAACTCTTCCCTACAACAATAAGAACGAATCAAAAAAGCATGACTCGCTCTTATATTTTTACTTGGAGCGGAAGACGGGGCTCGAACCCGCCACCTATAGCTTGGAAGGCTATCGCTCTACCAAATGAGCTACTTCCGCATTTTAATATAAAGAACAATCCTCATTCTTTTTGTGGGAGAGGGTGGACTCGAACCACCGAACTCCGAAGAGGACAGATTTACAGTCTGTTGCAATTGCCACTATGCGACTCTCCCCCACTTAGAAAGTGAGCCGATGGAGGGATTCGAACCCCCGACCCGCTGATTACAAATCAGCTGCTCTGGCCAGCTGAGCTACATCGGCATATCTATTTTCTAATTTTCAAATATCACATCGCTTAAAGGCAGTGAAACAACTTTGCAAAGTTACAACATTTTTTCGTTCCTACAAAATTTTTCGTCATTTTCTTTTCAAGGAACGTCCTTGCCCTTATTTGCGTTTGCAAAGGTAAGACAAAACATCTTTCGCACCAAACTTTCTTAAACTTTTTTTACATAAAAAATTACAATTATCTCATTTCCAATAAGTAAAATTTTACATTATTTCTATTATTTTTCTTACAAAATCACAAAAACAAAGCCTTAAAAGAATAAAACAAAGAAAAAAATAAATTTTTCTTTGTTTTATTTTATTATTTCTTTGAAATATTTTTCTAATTCTTTGCTTTAAAAACACATTTTATGAGTAAAAGAAATCTCTTTTAATTCACAGCAAATGGTATCTCCTGCTCTTTCTTCAAGCAAAAGATGTCCGAAATCATTAACATCAAAAATCCTCGCTTCAATTTCCCTACCTTTATATATGTACCTTGCAAATACTCCATTATAGAGCAATCTTTTCATATAATCTTGCTGCAATAGTTCTATTTTTCCTTGTTTTAATTGAGTATATCTAAAATCTATATGTTTTAAAACCTCTTGCAAAACATTTTCTAAGTCAAATTCTTTACCTGTTTCTATAATTAAAGAAGTTGGGTTTGGAAGTGGAGGAAATTTTTCTTGATTTACATTTAAGCCTATCCCACAAAAAGAATTCTCAAACACACTTCCTAATAATTGATTTTTTACAAGTATTCCACAAATCTTGTTTTTATCTATATAAATATCGTTTGGCCATTTAATAGAAACCGTTTTATTGGTTTGAGTCAAAAAAAATCAGAAATTGCCAAAGACAAAACTTGCGTTAATAGGAATTGATTGCACGGATTTAAGAAACGAGGCTTCAACAATAAAGAAAAAGTAAGGTTTTTCCCATCTTCGCTTTCCCATTTATTGTCAAATTGTCCTACCCCCTTAAATTGCGAGAGGGCATTTATAACAACCCCCTCTTGCAATTCACTTTTATTCGATAATTCTATTAAATAAGTTTGCGTAGATTCTACTTTATCAATGGTAGTTATCGAAAAATTCATTTCTATTCACCTCCATTTCCAGACATTACAAGAGCTACTGTTCCCGTTTTTCTCTGTAACAAACCATCTCCGTCTTTATAATAAAGGTCATAAACATAACTTCCGTTTGGAGCGTAGTCTCCGTTCTTCAATTTTCCGTCCCATACTCT
>JAGCLI010000108.1 GCA_017647065.1 Bacteroidales bacterium | reverse complement strand
TGTAGTGATAGCAACATCCGAGCCTTCAACAGGTTTTATTGCTTCCAACTTATAACCTGCAAATGGTGCACCAACAAAATGCCAATTCTTCTGATCTTTAATAGGGGTTACCACTTCAATGATACCACCTACGTTATTGCTTGTCGTGTTTATCAATTCGCCACCTTGTTGTATTACAAGAATACCATTATTCGTAACCGTATATCTTTCATCTATAATAAAGGCAGAAGATAATGTAAGGGTATGTCCTTGACTGATAGTTATTGTTGTACCATCTACATCTGCACTGTTAGGAGCCTTACCTCCAATCCAAGTAGTTCCTGTTGTAAAGTCTCCACTTGTTGCACTTATGTAATTCTTTGTACCTTTCGTTGTGAAGGTTATAGAACTTACTGCGCCCCAATTTCCTTCTGCTCCGCATTGTTCATAAACTTCAACTGTGTATTCTGTAGATTGTGTTAGACCTGTAAGGTCGATTGTTTTGGCTGTTTGAACAATTGGTTCTTCTTCATTTACTACAACTTTATATTGCAAGTTTGGAGTACTGCTTTGCGATGTCCAACTTACAGTTGCCGTTGTTAATTCGACATTAGAAACAGACAGACCTGCAACAGCATAACATGCAAGTGTAGAGAATGTACCGTTGATAGAAGAATATGTATTTGTTGTTGTATTACAATATTCTCTGATTTCGTATGCGTATGATGTTCCTGCTGTTAAATCATTGATTGTAACAGATGTTGCATTTGCATCATACTCTGCCGAACCTATAAATATCTTTCTTGTTTTTGCAACCTCAAAATTAAATGTTACAGAATTTAATGCAGGCACAATACTTATTGGTTCGCTTGCTGTCAAACAAGGTACTTGAATAGGAACAACTAATGCTTGCGAAACATTTTGTCCATTATTGCTTTTCTCTTTTATTAGAATAGAGAATGTTTCTCCGGCTTGTTGATTTGTAAGTACATACGGATTTGATATTGAAGCTCCGTCTAAATCCGCTGTATTTTCTGCTACAAACCAAGTAACTACTCCTTCAACCCCTTGTTCCCACTCAATTTTTACATTAAAACCTCCTACTTGTTCGTCGTAGGTTACCTCAGGATTCTTTGGAGCTTCAGGATTGGATATTGTATAAGGCATAGAAACCCATTCGGATGTTTTATCGCCTTTTTTGGCTCTTAGTTTCAATGTATAGGCTCCTTCGCTCAATCCTGTCTTTTCAAATCCTGATACTTTATCTCCTGATTCTCCGTATATTTCATAAGTCAAACCAGGAAGCATATCCCAAATTACATCTATTTTTCCTGATGTCGATTGCCAAGCAGGGGTAACTGCTAATCCTGTTGGTGCGGCAAGGCGTGCGGTTGTTACGTTTATGCTTGCTTGTTCAACATATTCATTTCCGCATTTTGCTTTTACAGTTACTGTGTATTGAGTTTCGGGATTTAATCCTTCAAATGATTTTGTCTTTTCTTGATTTGACAAAATTATTTCTTCGTTTCCATTGAACAAAACTTGACAATCTACGTTTGCAGTCCAAGAAATAGTAAAGCCATTGTCAGTTATATTGCTTGCGGTTAAACCTGTCGGAATCGGACAAGGCACAGTGAACGTTTGCGAAACAGCCTCCGATGTCAATCCGTTTACAGTAGCAGAACAGTCTGTGTAAACCGTAAAAGTATAAGGGGTTTGGCTCGCAGGAAGCGGGCTTGAAAGAGTGGTGTTTGTAGTTGTACCATGATAAACTTGAGAAAGATCTCCCCCGCTTAACATATATTTCCATTTACTTGCAACTATTATTCCTTCTTCGTCAGCTGCACTTTCCCAAGTTGCAGTACAAGTTCCTGCATTATTGCTAACCACAAGATTTGTTGGCACACCGCAGGTTTGATCCTCATCTTCGTCAATAACTACACCAAAAATAACATTATCATCCGGA
Organism: Bacteroidales bacterium; assembly: GCA_017647065.1. Taxonomy (GTDB): domain Bacteria; phylum Bacteroidota; class Bacteroidia; order Bacteroidales; family P3; genus Onthomorpha. The sequence continues at coordinate 2,150 of JAGCLI010000108.1, read as the reverse complement.
GAAGAAAATTGAATTTTATCTTCATCATAATTACTATTACCAACAGCTGTATTAAGAGCAGAAGCAATTTCCTCAGGTGTCATTTCATTAACAGTACCTCCATTTGTATACGAACCATCCGGGAAATAATTAGTTGCTGTATTTCCTGCACTATTTGTAATATTCTTTGCTGAAAGAGTATTTCCATTTATCGTTCCTTCACAATAATTATTTGTAACAGTAGGTTTTCCTGTTGGTTGCATACCCAAAAATCCAGGATAAGCACCAGCTATGTTTGTTCCGCCTACACCTGTTGGCATATCAGGTGCAGTTATATCAGCATTTACATAACAGAATTGTATAGTAGAGCCTTCATTAGCAAAACCAACTATTCCTCCTGCATAACCACCACGTCCTGTACCCCATGCATCTCCAGCCCAGTCCAGCAAACCTGCACTATTAAACGTTGCAGTTACATCGCCTGAAAAAGAACTACCTGTCACCTTACCAGCAGAAGATTGTCCTACCAAACCTCCAACGTATCCCATACCAACAACAACCCCATCAGCTGAAGAGTATTCAACCTTTCCGTTTTTCAAATGTCCAACAAGCATTCCTGTTGCAACTCTTGCAAAAGCCTCACCTGTCATTATTGTTGACCTAATTTCCCCATTGACTACCTTACAATCTGTTACTAAAGCATTCGCTCCATTCAGATAAGCACATAACAAAGCAATATTTGCAGTATATTCTCCTTCGCTTGACGCTGTCATGGAACAATTGGTAAGATTTAGGTTCTTTATTATTCCAGTAACCGTTCCAAATAAACCCAACTTTTCATCATTATTATCAGCGGTGAAACTTGCTTGGTAAGTTATCGAATAACCATTTCCGTCATAGGTTCCTGAAAAAGTAGGAATAATCGCAGTATCTTTAGTAAATGCTCCTAAATCAATATCCGCTGTTTGTTGGAAAGAACTACCAGCATTGTAGCCACCATTCTTACCTATCTTCAAAAAATCTTCAGCACTACTTATTTCAATAATACCGCTTTGTGCGAAAGATACGATACTGCAAAGCAATGCCGTAACCAATGTCAAAAATAATTTTCTCATACTACTTTCCTCCTTTAATTCTTTTTAGTGTTACGATAAACCATTGTGCCTGTTACCGCTCCACCTAAGCCCAAAAGCAAAAGCGTTGCCGGTGCAATCGGTGCGGGTTGCTCAGGAACTTTTCCTTCTCTGATTCCTCTTTGAGAAGAACCTTCGTTTGGCGTTGGCACATTTTGTGCCATAATATCTACACAAAACATGGATAACGCCAACATAAAAATTACTTTCTTTATCATTTTACCTATTTTTTTTTATTTTTCTATACAATTCTTCTAATCAGTGTTCTCGCTCTGCCAAAACGGCACAAGAAACGCAAAAACCTTGCAAAGTTATATAAAAATTCCCCCCCCCACAATTTTTTTTGCACTAAAATTTAATTATATCCTTATTTTATTTTCTTCGATTTTGATTTCCAACAAGTTAAACAAAGGGTTTATTCTCCAAAATTTTCTTTTCTCTCCCCTCTTTCCTACTACAATGTGTGCACTGCTTGACATGGAATATTTTTTTATGAACTTGGATTTTCTCTCGCAAAGTTCGCGAAGCCGCAAAGTCTGATTTCAAATGACAACAAGATTTGCGAGATACGCGGAGAAGGGTTTGTCAGAAATAAAACGAAGATTCGGCATAGCCATTTTTGATTTCGCTCGGCTGATTCTTGATTTCAGAAAATTAAAACGAGGAATGAGAAAATTGTTTCTTCGTTTTATTTTCGCTTAGCACAGAAACGGAAAACAAAAAAAGGCATTCCCGATTTTGGAAATGCCTTTACAATTAAAAAAACAAAAGTATGATTTTTCTCTTTCTTAGCTACCGAAGTTATCGTACAAGATATTTTCAGGTGGAACTCCAAGGGAATCCAACATCTTGATAACTGCCGCAATCATTGGTGGCGGTCCGCACAAGTAGTATTCGATTTCTTCAGGTTCTTTGTGGTTTTTCAAATAGTTGTTGTAGATAACATCGTGAATGAATCCTGTATATCCTGTCCAATTGTCGCCTTCGTCCGGAGCGGAAAGGGCAACGTGGTATTCGAAGTTCGGATTGTTCTTTGCG
>JAGCLI010000107.1 GCA_017647065.1 Bacteroidales bacterium | reverse complement strand
TCTTCTCTTCCCCCGTATGTGGTTTCAGCAATTGCTAAGCCCCATTGATTCATGTTTCCTACAGTTGTGTAAGTGTTTGCAACTTGTGGAATTTGGATTAGAGGCTTTCCTGAATCCCAATCAATTACTTGAATCATTGTTCCTTCAGGATATTGTGCAGCTCTATTGTAATAAAGCTCTCCATATAAGGTATGAGAGTCTGCTGCATAGGTTACCATTGTTGAACCGTCTTTTGATGCTCCTTTTGTTATAAGAAAGTTAGTGCAGGCAAAGCTATAATTTGCAAAGCACATAACTACTGCCATAAATAAGGCTGTTAATTTAATTTTGTTGCTTTTCATATTCATTATTATTTTAGTTTTCTACTATTGTTCCTATATGTTCGCCTTTTACAACCTTTTGAAGATTGCCTTGTGTATTCATATCAAAAACATAAATTGGCATTTTGTTTTCTTGACAAAGTGCAAAGGCGGTTAAATCCATTATTTTCAATTTTTTTGACAAAGCTTCATCGTATGTTAATGAACTATATTTTGTAGCCGTTGGGTCTTTTTCTGGATCAGAAGTATAAACTCCATCAACTCTTGTACCTTTTAAAATCACATCGGCTTTCATTTCTATTGCTCTAAGTGTAGAAGCTGTGTCTGTTGTAAAGTAAGGATTTCCTGTTCCTCCTGCTATTATGACTATTTTACCTTCTTCCAAAGCTGAAATCATTCTTCTACGAGAGGTTTCTTTACAAATAGGTTCTATTGCTAAGCCTGAAAGTAATTCTGTTTTAAGTCCTTGTTGCTCAAGTTCGGCTTGCAAAGCCATACTATTGATTATAGTTGCCATCATTCCCATATAATCGCCTTGAACTCTATCCATACCTTTTGCAGCTCCTTGTAAACCACGGAAAATGTTGCCTCCACCAATCACTATTGCGATTTCAGCACCCAATTCTTTTGCTTGTTTTATTTCAAAAGCATATTGAGTTAGCATTTCTGGACTAATGCCGTACTCTTGCTTTCCCATAAGAGATTCTCCGCTTAATTTAAGCAATATTCTTTTGTATTTCATTTTTTTATTTCTTCTTTTTATTTTGTAAACATACACGCATCGCCAAAGGAAAGAAATCTATAATTATTTTCCAAAGCGAACGAGTAAACTTTTTTCCAATCCTGACCAATCATTGCAGAGACAAGCAACAATAAAGTGCTTTTTGGCTGATGGAAATTCGTAATCATACTATCTACAATTCGATATTGATAACCTGGAACAATCATTAATTGTGTTTGTCCTATCAAAATTGATTTGTTTTCTTTTTCCATGCTATCCAATATAGCCTGTAAAGACTCTTTTGCAGAGATTTCACAAATTTCTTGATAGGGTTGCCATTGTTTTACATCAATATCAGAATATTTTCCGCCATTTTTCAAAACACTTACCCCATGCCAATAAAGACTTTCAATCGTTCTAACAGAAGTAGTACCAACACACATTATTCTTTTACCAATAGCCTCAATTAGCTCTTTGATATTTTCTTTTTTCAACACAATTTGTTCTGTGTGCATAATGTGCTGACCAATTGTTTCTGTGCTTACGGGTTTGAAAGTGCCTGCTCCTACATGCAAAGTAACAAAACAAGTCTTCACGCCTTTATCTGCAAGTTGTTTAAAGGTGTTTTCTGAAAAATGTAGACCAGCTGTTGGAGCTGCGACCGAGCCTTCTTGATGTGCATAAATCGTTTGATAATCCTGCTTATCACTTTCCTCATCTTTACGTTTAAGATACGGAGGCAATGGCACGTGTCCCATACATTGAAGAACTTCTGCAAAACTTAAATCCTCATTATCCCAAGAAAACTCTATAATCCAAGTCTCATTTTCTTGACAAAGACGTTTTGCAGTAAGTGTTAATTGCTTTGAATCGTTAATAAACGATGAAGAAATAGTTTCTTGTTTCCATTTTTTGTTGTTTCCAACCAAGCATTTCCAAACACAACTACCCTTTTGTGCATATGCCAATTGAATATCTTTATCAACAGGCTCCAAACAAAAGATTTCTATAACGGAACCGCTTTCTTTTTGAAACAACAAACGAGCATACACTACTTTTGTATCGTTTAAGACCAAAAAAGTGTTGCTATCTAACAAATTTGCTATATCACAAAAATGATACTCTTCTATTTCTTTATCGAAATTCAAACACAACAATTTTGCTTTATCCCTTTGCTTTAAAGGATACTTTGCAATATTCTCTTCTTTCAGGGGATAATCAAAATCAGATATTCTAATTTCGACAGGATTGCACATATTGTTGTATTAAGCCTTTTCTATTTTAAAAGTATAATACTCCATAATAGGATTATGCAACAATTCTTTGCAAGCTTTTTCAACCTTTGTAGCTGCTTCTTCTTCGTTTGCAGCCTCAATGCTTAAAGTAATATGTTTTCCTATTCTAACATTAGTAATAACTCCAAGTCCCATATTTTTAAGGCTTGAACCAACTGCTTTTCCTTGTGGATCTAATAATGCTTTCAAAGGCATTACATCTATTTCTGCTCTATATTCCATTTTTAAATAAATTTGATATTAAAGAAATGATTATATACATTAACACTATAAAAGGTATAGCAAAACAATTAAATAAGAAAATTAGCAATATACTAATTACCAAAAAGATAAATCTTACTTTATTGTCTTGCCATGTAAAATTCTTAAATTTAAACGAAAACATATTAATAGGAGCTATTAACATCACTCCCATAACTATGCTAAATACTATGATAAACCACGGATTCAAAAGAATATCGACCAAGGTTGAATAAATTTCTTGTTGATAAACACCCCATAAATGAATCTTTTGATCAGACAAATAAGCCAAAACAGGCAAACTCAACCACAAAAGAGCATTTGCAGGTGTAGGAAGTCCAATGAAATTTACACTTTGTCTTTCATCAACATTAAAGTTTGCTAAACGATAAGAAGACATAAGCACCATAAACAAAGGAATAAGACACAAAACATTAGCTATCAATAAAGAATAATGATTAGCAAGAAGACTATCCTTTAAAACCTCAACCATAATCAAAGAAGGAGCAAGCCCAAAGGTTACAACATCAGACAAAGAGTCTAATTCCTTACCAATTGCCGAAGTAACTTTTAACAATCTTGCAGTTAATCCATCACAAAAATCAAATATAGCTCCCAAAACTATGAAAATAGAAGGAAGTAGTGCATTATCCGACACATAAAGGAAGTATATGGAAAGCGTTCCACATAAAAGATTAGCTAATGTTATACAATTTGGTATATGTTTCTTTATCATAATAGGTGCAAAGATATGAAAAACTTTTAAAAATCTTAGTATTTTTATTTTTTCTCTGCTCTTAAAATTTCTCTCTTGCCTTTTGGCCCTGGCAATTTAGCAATAGTAAAGCCTGCTTTTTTCATTCGTCTTTTGATTTCGCCTTTGCAACAATACGTTGTCAAGACTGCACCTTTTCTACAAGCATTATAGACTTTTTGCATCATATCCTCCGACCACAAATCCGCATCTTTCTCTGGCGAAAAGGCATCAAAATAAACCACAT
>JAGCLI010000106.1 GCA_017647065.1 Bacteroidales bacterium | reverse complement strand
TGTTAAGAATGTTGTATATGCAGTATCATTTGTCTGTATTGTATCATCTGCAAGTGTTGTGTAAACATACATATACAATTCTTCTTCATAGTCATAGTTTAACGGAGGAGTAAATGTTCCTTGGAATGTGTATGTTGTTGTTTCCAATGAAGCTAACATTCCTGTCCATGTTTCAGTTATTTGTTGTATTGCATCTGTTGAGTCTTGGTGATACTTCAATACGGCTGTTATATCTACTGAACTGATTGTATAGTTACCAAAGTTTTTCAATTCAACCTCTATTGTTAATGGTTCACCTTCAATATATTCATCTCCTTCAACTGGTTGAAGTATTGTTGGAATACCTGTATCTGTACTTGTAAACAAATATTCGTATGCTCCTATTGTTGGTTTAGGAGAGATTGGTCTTACATTGTTTTCTATATCAACATTTATGTCATCTAAAGGCTCTGCTGCTCTTACAATATCTGTTGGCCATCTTAATGACAAGATTGAATCATTTAAGAATGAGTTCTCTATTGATAAAGATAAGTTATCCATTCCACTTGCAGTTTGTAATAATGCCAATGTAGCCTTATCTGCTCCCCATTTTGCAAACTTACTTCCATTTACTGCAAAGTTATTTGTATTGGATAAAACTACAACGTCTGCTGATTCAACATAGATAGCATATCCTTTACCTTGATTGTCCAAATTGTTATTTCTTATTCTTACACTTGAACCTGTTTCTCCAATAGATAATGCTCTTGATTTTGCACTATTATTAGATGCTTTCATATAAACAGTATTGTAGAATATATCTACGTGAGAAATATTATCAAGTGAAATACCAAATGTTTCAAAGTTTGTACTTACACTTGGACCAACAACAGATATTGAGTTATTTGCTATAACGGCTGGATTACCTTGTGTAAAGTTTGAATTTGTTAATTCAAATGCAACTCTATCTTCTGTTCCTTTTGCCAAGAAGAATCTATTTGCCATTACATCAAGATTTCCTGATATTTGCGAAAGTTTAACCGCTGTCAATACTATTTTAGAAGAGTCTGTACTGAATGAGTTATTGTTTATTTGTAGATTTGATACAGAAGATAAGTCTAAGGCTGATGTTCCAAAATCATAGAATCTATTATTATTGATGTTTAAATTAGAAACATTTTCTTCTGAGTTAATTTGTTTAGATGAACCATAGAAATTATTATCTGTAAATACTAAGTTATTACTATTCTTTATGTTAAATAAGTTTGGTGTATTAGAATGTGGAGTTGCAAATGTCACTTGATTAAATGTAACATTTTCAGAATTATCAATATTTACAACAAACGATGTAGTTGTATCTGTTATAGAAAATGTTAAATTTTGGAAAGTAACATTAGAAACTGAATCCATAAATAAAACATACTTAGCATCATCTTCGGCATTAGCAGCTGGAGTGTAAGTAAATATTGTTTGATCAGCAGTGCCTTCTCCCTTAATTACTATATAATTTTCAGATGATAAACCTGCAATATCAGATATTACTAATTGTTCATTGTATGTTCCTTGTTTTACTTCTATTTCAATTGGACCACAAATTCCAGAAGATTTTAATACTTCTAAACATTCGTTCATAGTTGCATAATCATCTGTTGCATCAGGTCCAATTGTTACATTTGTCACACCATTTCCATTTCCTAAGCATGAAGACAAAGTAATTGTTACTGTATCGTTTGAATTTTCATTATCATTTTGAGCAACAACCCAAGCAACCAATTCAATTGTTCCTGAAACGAAAGTATAATTTCCTACTGTTACTATTGATGTTGCATTATTTGCAAGATTTCCAGTCCAATTATAAACAGGTTGTTCTACACCATTAACGCTCCAATGTATTGCGGCAGATGTTAATGCTTGCGAGCCATAGTTTTTCAATTCAACTTCTATCGGAGTAGCTATTCCTGCTAAAATATTTGTTCCTGCAACAGGCGATGGTATTGCAACTACACCTGCATCAACAGCTGGCGGTGCAGCTACAGTAACTATTACTTCTTCTCTTGGAGAGATACAACCATAACTATTTAAATTAAATTGAATATTTGGTCGTCTTTGAGAAACTGTTGTAGGAGCTCCTGTAAATTCACATGCATTGTTTGAAGCATGACGATAAGATATCGCTGAATTATAATCTGTTTCTGTTTGTTTAACTTTTACTTTTCCTGTTGTAGTAGTTGTTTCAAAACATATTTGGACAACAATATTTGATTGTCCATCGTATTGGAACGGCTCTGTAAATTGTATTTCTTCCCAACCAGAATCAGATATTGTTAAAGAAAGCGAACCTGAATAAACTTCTTCTAATCCGTTAATCCAAGTAGTAATATTATTTTGATTAGTTGTTCCAATACTAACTCTATAAACACCCATTGTTACATTAGCATTAACATCATCTATATTAAATGCTAAACTACCTATAGAACCTTCTGTTAATCCTGCTGCACTAAGTTCTGAAACTGTATACAAATATTGTTCCTTTGCTTTCTTTGTAGTGTAAGCAAAAGGCGCTGGATGAGCTGTTGTAGTGTTTAAGATTGTTCCTGTACCCACTGGAATATCAGTTGTCAATTCCATAATAGATGCTACATAGAATGTATCATTTTCATAAAGTATTGGAGTTGTATAATTACCTCTTGATAATTCTTCTTCTGTGTATAAATCTTCATACCACACTAAAACATTTTGAGATCCTTGTGTTGTTGCAGTTAATGTTGTTTGTGTAGCATAATCAATAGACGCATCATTTGCTGTTGGAGTAAGAGGAGTTAATAACGATGTTATAGTTGTAAATGAAGTATCATTTTGATGCAATACATCTGTTGAAAGAGTAGTATATGTTTTTATTGTAAAGTTTCTCGCAGCTGTATTTGCAGAAAGATTCAATGTTGGTCCTAACACAAACTCTACTGTGTCATAAGGAGCAATACTTTCAGTATAAGAATCAGTAATAGTAGTTAGTAAGGCATTATTTTCATACAATTCACAAGTAACAGGTATTGGATCTGTACTTGCTTGAACACCCATATTCACTATCTTAACTTGTACTTGAACATCTGTTAATGTACAAGCAGATTCTCCTTCCACTCCAAAGACAGAGACTTCTGAAATTCCTGGATTTATTTCTGGAACTCCTGTTACATTTACATTAAAGACTGTTTTTTCTCCGTAACAACCATTATCATTTGCTAATAATAATGTTGGATTTAAAACACCTATTGTCATTGGATTTGTTGCAGAAGAAACAACCCAACTACTTTGATTATTACCAGAAGTTATTATTCTACTAATACCAGCTTTTCCTGTACAATTTAAATCAGTAGAAGCACCTGTCCAAACTGATGAAGGAACTCCGATAGAATTAGGGAATGTTGCGCCATTCAATGCTACAGCATCTACTATAGTTCCTTGTGGATTTTCTATAAAGGCTCCTAATTTATTTGTTTGTGCAACTGTTCCTGTTCCAATACCTAAGGCTAAATCTGTATCTATTGAAGATTGAGCCTTTGGCAATAGAGTAACTACAGCACCTGCAGGCAATACAAAATCAGCAGGGAATTCAAACGTCTTTGTTATAGAGGTTCCTAATTCTTGATTAGCATTAGCTTTTATGTATTTAAATTTATAACCTCCCATATTTGCAGCACCATTACCAAGGTTTGTAATCTCAAAAGCATTTGCAGTAGTTACCCAATCTGGTAAAGGAGTTGTTAAACCTTCAGCAGAAGATGTTGTTTTTGACAATTGTACTTCTGTAATTTTGATATTTGGCACTTCTGACTTTTCTGAGAAATATAAAGTAGTATCTGCATATAGTATTGTTGTTTGCAAACTTTGTGATTTTAAGAAAGGTTCTTCATCATTGATTGAATAGAACCAATAAACAGAGTCGTTTGATGTAACACTTAAAGTTGCAGTTGTTCCATAAGGAACGCTGATAGACATATCTGCTCTTGCAGGTATTTGATGACTTGAAAAGACTTTTGCTATTGTTGTGTCATTTGCCTTAATTGTATCTAAAGAGAATGAACTCCAAGCTTTCAATTCTCTTTCCATATCTTGTGTTGGAGCAGAAAAATCAAAAGTTTGAGTAAAACTAAATTCGTATTCTACATTTGGCTCTATAGCATGTGATACTGTTCCTGTTTTTACTGTTGAATTATCAACCTTATAATTCATAGTTACAGAGTTTGCAGGAATTGTATTTTCACTTATATTTTTGAAACGAACAGTTATTGTTTCTTGTCCAAAATCACAATCAGAATAAGAATCAACTCCATCAAACATTACATTATATGTACCATTGTTTGGAGTTACTGACATTACATATATATTGTTTGTCGGTGGTTCAAACTCTAAAGCTCCAATACAAGGAGGATTAGATCTTGGTCTTCCAAAGAAGTCGTCAGTCACACCCGGAACAGCAACTCCCTTTTCACACAAGAAAGTACTTGTTGTATTTAAATCGTTCCATGCTGCAAACAAAGGATTTTCTGTATAATAAGAATTAATTTCATTTGTATAAGTTTGCCAAATTGTTGGACTATCTACTGTTGAGCTTCCATAATAGAACAAATAAGTTGCATTATCTCCTGGTATTTTATAATATAAATTATTAGAGTAGGCTATAGATTGTGGAGTTGAAGGACTTGTTCTCACTGCATATCCACTCAATTCACTAACAATTATATTATTTTTAACTTGAATATTGCTAGTTGTTGTTCCTTGATTACCTAAATTATATCCTATTGCATTAGCATCTGTTCCTAATGCATAAACATTGTTATATGCTAACAAGATATTAGTACCTGAAACTAAGTTTACACCATACAAAGTAATTGGAGAATAACTTACTATATTATTATTTCTAATACTTATCTTGTTATTAGCAACTTTTGACAATGTTCCATTTGGTATATCAGACAAAATCATTGCACTTACTCCTGATAAGTCAAACTCATTTTTATTTATGTTAAACGACTTACAAGAAGAAAGCATTATTGCATAATAATTAGAAGATATTCCATTCATATTATCAGGGAATATTGTAGTAAATTTATTGTTTCTTACTACAAGATTCTTATTAAGAGTAGCATTAATTGCATTATTAGTTACGTTAGCATACGTAGGTGATGTATTCATATTTCTAATTTCAAAAGTAGAGTTTGTAATCTCTATTCCATCTGACATAGAAACATCTGACATACCTTGAATATCAATATATTTTGTTGCAGGAACAGAGAAAAGACAAGAATCAATTATGACATGACTCGCTGCACTTAAATTAAGTACAGAAGCTAATCGTTGAGGATAAGATCCTAAATGAGTAATATCATCAGGTTGATTTGTTTCTGCATTAACTCTACTTGCGAACTTACAATTATTAAACGTAATATTCGAAGTTGTTAAAGATGCCGTAACCATTCTTGCATTATTTTCATAAGAGTCAGCTGCTCTAAATTCAATATTATCAAACACAAAGAACTTACAACCCGACAAATCAATATTTGCTACATTTACAGTTGTAGGTTGCAAAACTTTCTTAGTAGTTGTTGCACTTGTAAATGTAATTGTATTTGTTGTTGAAGCTCCTGTTATATTTTGAGGGAAAACCAACTCTTCATTCAATTCGCTTTCTGGCAATGCTATTTTTATTGTTGTTGGACCACTAACACCAGAACATTCCAACATTCTAAATGCCTCATTAAAGTTAGCGAATTGTCTATCGGCAGGCACTCCAGATAACGTACCAATAGAATATACACCACTCATTGGACCAGCAGAAACAACAAACTCATATCTTGCTGTATCATTATCTTGATTCCAGTCAATATTAGGCTCATTTACACTTGTTATAATTTCTAAATATCTATAACCAGGTGTTATATTCATATTATTTGTTACTGTAAAAGCAACTGAATCTCCAGAAGGTAAATTTCCTGTCCAAGTAGATGTACCGGAAGTACCATCATCTGCACTATAACTAACCACTATTTCAGTCAAAGGATTTGTTCCTTCATTTCTCAAATATACCCTTAACGGAGAAGTTGTTGTAGCACAATTAGAAGGAGAAACTAATGCTGTTTCGGAACCTGACAAACCCGGGTCAATAGGTAAATTACAATTATCAACAAAGTTGAACTTAAAATTAGGTTTATAGTTCATTGTTCCTCCACTTTCAGGGAACATAGCAGAACAAGCTTCAATTGGAGCGTCAGATGTTTTTTCATATTTATAAGTAACATTCTCTCCTGAGGTAGCAATACATTCAACCTTCGTTACACCTCCGACATTAGCAGCATCTCCCCAACAAACCTTTACCAAAATATCGCTTACTCCATCCCACAAGAAAGGTTCAGAAAATTCTAAATAATGCCAACCAACTGCAGGGTTGATATAAATTGGTTCGTTGATTACATTAACCAAATTAGCTTGATATTGATATACATTAGACAACTGATGGTCTGGGTCAAGATTTGCTACATATAGTTTAAAGTTTGGCATTGCAAAACCTGCCACTGCTTGAGTCAAGTTAATACTTAACCCTCCTATTTCACCTGAGGCATAACCTGCTTCCAATAACTCTTCTACCGAATATCTCATTTGATAAGCTGCCGCTTTTGCATTGGTTTTAAACACCATTTCTTGAGAAGACAAGCCTGTTGTTTTCAAAGGTTCGTTTCCAATATAAGGTCTAATTGCTGTAAACTGATTATAATGTCCGTATACAAAAGGATAAGTTAATTGATTTCCTTTCAAGTCCTTCATTATTACCCTCCACTTAATTTGGCTACCAAATCCATTGAAAGGAATAGCACCTTCATATATATTTTGAGTTGTTGGGTCTTTTATTAGGCTTACTTGATTTGGAGTAGTTTCATCTCCTAAAAAATATTCTACAACAACAGCATCTGCATCAGGAGACATTGCACCTTGAGCATCACGAACATCTAAACGAACAGGAACATCGGAACATGTAGGGAACATTTCCAATGAAGGATATTGAAGAGTTCCTTTTAATTGAGGTACTCTAATTTCATCGCCAGGAACACTTGCTACATATAATCTAATATCATCTAAGAACCAACCTGTGAAATTTGCTGCTGCACCTGTAGTTTGAGGTAGTATAAATCTAATTTGAACACTTGTAGCAGTTCCTCCAAGTGTACTAAATAAATAAAAAATCTCATTTTTCCAATAAGACTGATCTAAATCTGCAAGAGGTATAGAAGCATTACCTGTCCAATACATCGTTTTAAAGAAAGCACCATTAAATTGTAGATGTCCACTTCCATAACTTGGGTCATAACAATTTGGCGTTTGAGTTCCGTTCAAACTTAAAGTTTGCCAAGTACCATTTGGTTTCTTTACTTCCACTCTACCACCCTTTTGGTTTTCCAAAATTGGAATATGGCTAAATTCCAAACGAGTTGCACAACCCGGAGTAATAGCAAATTCAGGCGAAGTAATGATTACTTCCGAAGAAGCAGGAGTCATTCGCAATGATTGATTACCTGTTGATGCTATTGCAGTCGTTGTAGCAACATTCGAGGAGGAAGAAACCGTCCAACCTGCAGGAATACCTTGTTCAAAATCGACATGAGTAAGTAATGTAGGGCCTTGTGCAAACAAAGTTATTGTTGACAAGAATAAGCCGAGAATTACAGCTAATAAACCTTTTT
>JAGCLI010000105.1 GCA_017647065.1 Bacteroidales bacterium | reverse complement strand
TTCTACACCCTGAGATTCTGTACGGCCCATTCCTAATATATGAATCTCACCATTTTCTTTTTTTTCTGCAATAAAAACTGCAATTTTTGTCGTTCCGACATCAATTCCTACTACTATGTTTCTCATATCATTTATTGTGTTTTTGATTATTTATTTTCTTACGCAAACTACTTGTCCTTCAAACTCTAATTTCACCTCACTATAATTATCCCAACCAAATTCCAAAAATCCTTCTTTATATAAATTGTTTAATTTTAAAAGTTTGTCATCAATATTCTCATATTTACCAAATCTTATTACATAATCTCCAATTTTTGGTATCAAATCATAAGTGGTATTTTTATTATAATATATTTGATCTATTTGATTATAAAGCAAAGCATCTTCCCTTAGTTTTGTTACAAGTGTGTATATATTATAGGTTATAGGTGTTTGCAAAGAATCTATTTTTTGTAAGCCTTTAAATATTTCTTTTATCTCTCCATTTGCTATTGGAACATTCGCGCTTTTGTTCTTTAACATATTACAAATATTCCCTTGTTCATCTATATATCTTTGTTCACCCTTATTGTTTATTATCCTAAGAATAGGATTGTTTTGTGTTATTGTTATTTCTAATCCGCCAAGTAAGTTCAAATACACATCAGCTGAATATATAAAATTCTTACTTTCTAAAAATGCCTCAATCTCTTTAGTATCTATTTCCTTGATTTTATAATTTGTAAAAGCTCCATATTTTTTATTTAACAAGGAATAAACTTGCTCCTTTACAATCAATTTGTCTGAACCTTTGTAGATCATTTCTACCTCAACTTTTGAAATAGAAAGATTTTTCATTGCAATATTCGCTACAATGATTAAAAGTATTATTCCTATTATTATTAAGACAAATCTTACTTTCTTATTCATCTTCTTTTAATAATTGAATTATCGGTTCTACCAATTGATCTATGTCTCCTGCTCCAAGAGTTACTAATAGTTGTGGTTGCAACGCAGAAAGCAAAGGTAAAAGTTGTTCTTTCGTTACATGGTACTTATCCATTTTATTGATTTTGTGTAAAATTGTTTTAGATGTAATACCAGGTATTGGTTCTTCTCTTGCTGGATAAATCGGCAAAAGTATTATATCATCTAATTCTTCTAATACTTTTGCAAATTCGTCTGCAAAATCTTTTGTTCTTGAATACAAATGTGGTTGAAAAATTCCACAAATGCGTTTGTTTGGATACAAATGTTTCAAAGAAGTTATCGTTGCTTCTATTTCTTCAGGATGATGTGCATAATCATCATAGTAAATTGTATCTTGTGTTTTTAGTTTCAAGTCAAATCGGCGTTTCATTCCTTTGAATGATTTTAATCCTGCTCTTAATTCATATTCGTTTACACCGAGTTGCAAAGCTATTGATAGAGCTAAGATCGCATTTTCAATGTTATGAATGCCAGGATAAGTCATTTGCATATCATAGTATACTTTTTCAGGTGTATGATAGTCAAAATAATAACTTCCATTGCTTACTCGTATATTCCAAGCATAATAATCCGCTTCTATATTTGTTAAAGAATATGTATTTGCACTAATTTCTGAATGTGTTTCTACACTTATTTCTTTTTTTAGAAAGATTTGTCCTTTTTTATTAGTTTGATTTGCAAATTGAATAAAAGCTTGTTCAAGGTTTTCTTTATTTTGATAAATATCTAAATGGTCTGGCGAAATAGAAGTAATTGCTGAAATATATGGATTAAGTTGCAAAAATGATCTATCATACTCATCTGCCTCCACAACAACATATTCAGATTTTGTATTACACAACATATTGGTTGAATAATTATTTGCTATTCCTCCTAAGAAGGCAGAACAACCTATTTTACTATTATGTAATAGATGAGCAATCAATCCTGAAGTTGTTGTTTTACCATGAGTTCCCGCTATCGCAATTACCTTTTTTTCTTTGACTATTTCAGCCAACGCAAACGCTCTTTTATTCAACTGAATTCCTCGTTTAATAATTTCTTTCAGTAATTTATTTTCAGAAGGTATTGCAGGTGTATATATAGCCAAATCAATAACCTTTGGCAAAGTATCAGGATCGTCTTTATAAGTAATAATCATTCCTTCTTTTTCAAGTTCGGATGTCAGAAGTGTTTGAGTTCTATCATAGCCATAGACTTTATGTCCATTATTTTTTAGGTAACGAGCAATAGCACTCATACCTATGCCTCCTATTCCAACAAAATAATATGTCTTTGCCTCCAACTATTTACCAATTATTAGTACTATTTGTTCTACTATTCTTTTATCAGC
>JAGCLI010000104.1 GCA_017647065.1 Bacteroidales bacterium | reverse complement strand
GTATTTACTTCGTTATTTATTGGCTTTGAAAAATTGAATGCACAAGATGTAAGTAAGTTTAAATGCCTTAAAACCTTATATGGACATTCATATTGGATAGTATCCGTAGCATATAGTCCAGACGGCAAAAGGATTATCAGCGGTTCAGGGGATAAAACCATTAAGATATGGGACGCAAATATAGGGAGATGTCTTAATTCCTTAGAGGGACATTCAGGTGTTGTCACTTCCGTAGCATATAGTCCCGATGGCACAAAAATTATTAGCGGTTCAAGAGATAATACCATTAAGATATGGGATGCAAATACAGGACAATGCCTTAAAACCTTGGAGGGACATTCAGATTGGGTCGTTTCCGTAGCATATAGTCCCGATGGCACAAAAATAATCAGCGGTTCATTGGATAGAACCGTTGAGATATGGGATGCAAACACAGGAGAATGCCTTAAAACCTTAGAGGGACATTCAGATTGGGTCAATTCCGTAGCATATAGTCCCGATGGCACAAAAATAATCAGCGGTTCGTATGATAATACCATTAAGATATGGGATGCAAACACAGGACAATGCCTTAAAACCTTAGAGGGACATTCAAATTGGGTCCGTTCCGTAGCATATAGTCATGATGGCAGTCGCATAATTAGTAGTTCAGATGATAATACCATTAAGATATGGGATGCAAACACAAGAGTCTGCCTTCAAACCTTAAAAAAAGATTTGCGCCATATCTATTCCGTAACATTTAGTCACGATGGCAGTCGCATAATTAGCGGTTTAATAGATAAAACCGTTAAGATATGGGACGCAAACACAGGGGAATGCCTTCAAACCTTGGAGGGACATTTAGATTCGGTCCATTCCGTAGCATTTAGTCCCGATGGTACAAAAATTATCAGCGGTTCATCTGATGAAACCATTAAGATTTGGGGAATAGAATAGTATTTTAATTTTTTAACTCAAAGAAAAACGCTCGTGAGTCTTAATTTTCTTTTGACTTACGAGCGTTTTGTTTTTTATTTTCTTTGTTTAATTCCACAATTCCCAACTTAATCCCCAACGGAAGTTAAGACCTGAGTGTGGATAGTGTGGTGTGGCGAAATAATTGTTTGAAATCAAGCTTGCGTAAGGGTGTTCAAGGCAAATGAAAAGGTTACATTGTGAAATTTTTATGTTGGCAAAAACATCGGCATAAAGGTAATTGCCTATCAACTCTTGGTTTTGGCGTGTGAAAAAGCCAATTTCTGCATTGTAAACATCGGCATAGTAGGCTGAGAAGTAGTTTAAATCTACTCCGAAAAGGCTTGTCATTTTTCCTCCAAAGAGATTGACTTTTATTGCAAGGCTTGCTTTTGCTTGAAACTCGGGTAGGCGTATCGCTTGTGTGTTATCGGTTTTTTGATAAAGCATTTGTGCCTTTGCATTGAAGATTCCAAAGTTGTAATCGCAATATGCTTTGGCTTTAAAAAGGTTTGCTTTTTCGTTTACTTGAATGATTTGTAGGTTTTTATCAATATAGGTTGCGTTTTCTACTTGATTGTAAGATAGGTCTATGTTTAAATTCTTTGTGTTGTAGTTTAGTTTTAGGCTATTGGTGAGTGTTGGGTTTGTTTTGCCGTAATATTGAATGTAATAGTTGCCATAGGCTTTGTTTTGTTCGGCTTGTAGAGTGATTCTTTTTTTATAACTTGCTTTTACAAAGGCTTGGTATTCGTTTTCTTTGCTTTCGGAGAATATTTGTGTGTATCGTCCTTCTAAATCAAAGTTTTTTATGCTTAATCCTATGCTTGCAAATGGCGAAACTTGATTTTTGAAATAGGTGTCTGTGTTGCTATAAGATAAAACTCTATGTGTGATTCCTATGTTTAAGGGAATGAAAAAGTTTTTGCTTGATGTGGTTTTGTTTGTCCACGAAAGAGTGTTTTCTATATTGGTTTGAGTGATGGAATCTCCCTTTTGTGTTTCTAAATTGTTGAATAGTCTTGTTAAATCCTCATAGATGATTTGATGACTCAAAGCTCCGAGTTTTTTTTCTTTGCTTAAAAGGTAGTGTTGTGTTAATGAAAAGTTGTAATTCTTATATTTGCTATATGCACTTGTGTAAAGGGTAGGGTAGGTCTCGGGTTTTGAATATGATTGGTGTGTCCAAAGTGTGTCATGTAAGATTCCGCCGTTTTCATTTAGGTAAACACGATTTCTAATGAAAGAAAGTAAGGCACGGTATCTTCCACTTTTTGAAACATAGTTTGCTGTGAAATCAAAGAATTGGTTCATTACCTCCGAGGTTGCAAAGATTCCATCGGCGTAATTTACGTCATATTTCACCGCTACGTTCAATCCTTTTGCAAGGTTTTGAGCATGGATTATTGTAAAGTATTGTGAGGAGTTTATATCATTGGAATATTTCAATAAACTATATGGATTGCTTAATTGATAGAAGTTTATGTTTTCTAATGTGTGGAAATAGGGTAAGAAAAGATTGGGTAGAAAGTTGTAAGTAGGGTTTTGTGGATTGTATTCTAAACTTTGGCTTGCTCCTCCAAGGGTTGAGAGTGTTTGAAAGAAAGGAGCGTCGATTTGTTTTGTTGCATCTACTCGGTGAGTGGAGTATAAATTGTTTTCAATCTTGTGAACGCTATCTATTAGAAAGGATTTGTTGTCGGCTTTGAAGTAAATATTTGATATATGTAGAGAGTCTTCCTTTTCTTCTTGTGAAAAGACGTGAAAAGGAAGACTTATTAGAATATATGTTAATGCAAAAAGAAATGTTTTCTTTGCTTGCATTGTTTTATGCTAATGGATTTGCAAGTAAA
The DNA here is from genome assembly GCA_017647065.1 of Bacteroidales bacterium. Lineage (GTDB taxonomy): Bacteria > Bacteroidota > Bacteroidia > Bacteroidales > P3 > Onthomorpha. The sequence continues at coordinate 836 of JAGCLI010000104.1, read as the reverse complement.
AAGCGTTCGCAGTCCATTGCGGCTTTGCATCCGCTTCCCGCTGCAACGATTGCTTGACGATAAGTAGGGTCGCAAACATCTCCTGCTGCGAAAACTCCTTCTATATTTGTCTTTGAACTCTTGTCTTGTGTGATTATGTATCCTTCTTTGTTCAATTCTATTTGTCCTGCAAGGAAATCTGTGTTTGGTTTATGACCTATTGCCAAGAATATGCCGGTTACTGCAATTTCTTTTAACTCTCCTGTTTGTGAATGCTCTAAACGAAAAGCTGTAACGCCACTATCATCTCCTAAAACTTCATTTGGCTTGTGATTCCAAACGATTTCAATTTTTGGATTAGCCTTTACTCTTTCTTGCATTGCTTTTGAGGCTCTTAATTCGTCTCTTCTAACGATTAAATATACCTTTTTACAAATGTTTGCAAGGTATGAGGCTTCTTCACACGCTGTATCTCCTCCGCCAACTACTGCAACTTCTTGATTTCTGTAAAAGAATCCATCGCAAGTCGCACATGCAGAAACGCCCATTCCCATAAATTTTTGTTCGCTTTCAAGACCTAACCATCTTGCACTTGCTCCTGTTGCAATGATTACTGCTTCTGCTTCTATTTTGCTACCATTGTCTGTTTCAATTCTAAAAGGACGGTTAGAAAAATCGGCTTTTACTACAACTTCTGGGCGAACTTCTGTTCCGAAACGCTGAGCTTGTTGTTTTATTTGCTCCATCATTTCGCTTCCTTCTACGCCTTCTGGGTATCCTGGGAAGTTTTCAATCTCTGTTGTAATGGTTAATTGTCCTCCTGCTTGCATTCCTTCTAATACAACAGGCTTTAAATC
>JAGCLI010000103.1 GCA_017647065.1 Bacteroidales bacterium | reverse complement strand
TGAGAATTACTTTGCCCACTTTGAAGAAATTGACCTTTGTTGGAGATTAAAAAACGAAGGATACAAGATTTATTGCAACCCCAACTCAACAGTCTATCACTTAGGGGGTGGGACCTTAAACAAAACATCTCCTTTCAAGACCTATCTTAATTTTAGAAATAGTTTACTAACCTTATATAAAAACTTACCTCAAAATAAGGTAGATTCCATTTTAAGAAAAAGAAAAATCTTGGATTTCGTTGCAGCCTTAACTTTCTTGCTTAAAAGAAATGGCGAATTTTCAAGCGTAATAAAAGCATATAAAGACTTCAAAAAAATGAAATCTCAATACAAAAAAAGCACAGTTGAAGCATATCCTACTTGTGTTTTTCAAAAGAGTATAGTGATTCAAAATAAGGTAAAATTAAAACAAAGATTTTTTGAAATAAATCAAAGAAAAAAATAAAAAAAGTAAAGAAAAAATTTTAAAAATCAAAGAAAAAATTTTTCAAATAAATAAATGGCTATTTTAGAATACGACGATACTTATTTTATGCAAAAAGCTTACGATTTGGCTCTTTGTGCTTTTGAGGAAGAAGAAGTGCCTGTTGGAGCTGTAATTGTATGTAAAGATAAGATTATCGCATCTGCCTACAACCAAACCGAGAAACTCAACGACCCAACTGCACATGCTGAAATGCAAGCAATCACTTGTGCAACTGATGCATTAGGAGGGAAATATCTTAACGACTGTACGCTTTATGTAACCTTAGAACCTTGCATTATGTGTGCAGGTGCGTTGTATTGGTCGCAGATTGGTAGAGTTGTTTATGGAGCAAAAGACGAAAAACGAGGAGCATCAAGACTTCAAGAAAACATATATCATCCTAAAACACAAATTACCTCAGGTATTATGGAAGAAGAATGCTCCAACTTATTAAAAGATTTTTTTAAGAAAAAGAGATGATTCAATGTATATAATAGATGAAAAATTAGAACGTGCAGAAATCTTAAAACGTTACAAAGAACTAATAAAGATTGTTTCACCTACGAACGAAAAGGATGGGAAACGTGAGATTAGAAAAGCTTTCGTTGTAGCAATGAATGCACATTCCGGGGTTAGAAGAAAGAATGGAGAACCTTATATTTATCACCCGTTGGAAGTTGCCAAGATTGCCTCTTACGATCTCGGACTTGGAGCAACTGCAATAGTGTGTGCTTTGTTGCACGATGTGGTTGAGGATACTGATTATACACTTGAAGACATCAAAAATATATTTGGAGAAAAAGTTGTACAGATTGTAGATGGATTAACAAAGATTGAAGGAGTTTTTGAAAACAATAACTATTCTATACAATCGGAAAACTTTAAGAAACTTTTCACTGCAATGGGCGATGATATGAGAGTGATTCTTTTAAAGTTATGTGATCGTTTGCATAATATGAGAACACTTGATTTTATGCCGAAACACAAACAACTTAAAATTGCTTCTGAAACTCGTCAATTCTATGTACCGCTTGCTCATAGGCTTGGACTCTATGAAGTGAAGAGTGAATTGGAGGATCTTGCGACAAAACACATCAATTCAAAAGAATATTTTGAAATAGAGGCTTTATTAAAAGATAGCGAAGAGGAAAGAGAAAAGTTCATAGAGGTATTCTCTGAGCCAATAAAACAAAAATTGGTAGAACGTTGCTATAAATTTTCTCTTTCAGGTAGAGTAAAATCTATAACTTCGATTTTAGGTAAGATAGAGAAGAAAGGCGTGAAGTTTGAAGAGATTTACGATATTTTTGCTATTAGAATAATTTTAGATGTGCCTATTGAATCAGAAAAAGAGTCTTGTTTTGCAGTCTATTCCATAATAAGTTCAATGTATAAACAACGATTGGATAGATTTAGAGATTGGCTTACAAATCCAAAAAGCAATGGTTACGAAGCCTTGCACTGCACCGTTATGAGTAGTCAAGGGAAATGGGTGGAGATTCAAATACGTAGTCAGCGTATGGACGACATTGCTGAAAAAGGTCTTGCTGCACATTATAAATACAAAGAAGTTAAAGAAGGAGATTTAGATAATAATCTTGATTCTTGGCTAACGAAAGTAAGAGATATATTAGATAACGACTCATCTACAGCGGTTGATTTTGTAAATGATTTCCAACTTAGCGTAGTTACAGAACAAATAACAGTCTTTACTCCAAAAGGAAAAGCAATAGATTTACCTGTTAATTCAACTGTATTGGATTTTGCATACAATGTACATACCGATTTAGGAAATCATTGTATGGGAGCAAAGGTTAATTACAAAGTTGTGCCAATTGAACATAGATTAAGAGCAAGTGACCAAGTAGAGGTAATAACCTCAAAAATAGTTCAACCCAAAGAAAGTTGGCTTGATTTTGTTAAAACATCTAAGGCAACAAACGAAATAAAAAACTATATAAAAGATTTTAGGAAGAGTTTTTATAATGAAGGAGTGAGTAAATTACAAGAACTTTTCCGTTCTCAAAATATTGAATATAACGATAATAACGTAGAAAGATTAAGGCATTTTTTGAAAATAAATAAACAAATAGACTTTTTCTATAGGATTTATGACGAAAAAATTACTTTAACAGAAGTAAGACAATGTTTTAAAAAGACTCAGAAAAACTCTCCTTGGTTCTTTTTTAAGAACGGACTTGTTCCAAAGAAAAAAGACAATAAACCAACAACTCTAAAAGAAGAATTAGCTGAGCAAACAAGAAATAATCCGGAACAACTCTTAATTGACAAAGAAAATGAAAACCTTCCGTATATCACAGCAAAGTGTTGTAATCCTCTTCCGGGAGATAGCATTATTGGTCTTTTGAGAGAAGATTGCATAGAGGTGCATCGTACTTCTTGCAACAAGGCTATTGATGAGATGAGTAAGTTTGGACACAGAATCATCAAAGCAAAATGGCGTGAAAATGAAAAAATCACTTTCCTTGCAGGTATTAAAATTACTGGAATCGACAGAAAAGGATTACTTCACGACCTTACAAGAATTATATCTGAGGCTTGGAATGTAAATATCAAAGGCTTGGTTATGGAAAGTAATAATGGACTTTTTGAAGGTAGTCTTATGGTTTATATTTCTAATGCTGAATATCTTAATAAACTAATTCAAAACATAGAAAAAGTAGAAGGAATAGAAAGAGTTGCGAGAATGTAAAGAAGATTTTTAATATTTTTTAAACATTCTTTACTTTGCTTTGTTGAATCTTTGAACTTAAATACTTTAATATTATGAAAAAGATTCTAAAAAGCGTAATCGCAATTGGATTATTAGGATTTATTGCAACATCTTGTAGTTCCAATAAATCCGTTAAAACAGTTGATAATTCTACTGTTAAACAAGTTGATGTAACTCGTTACATGGGACAATGGTACGAAATAGCCCGTTACGACCATTCTTTTGAAGAGGGATTAACTCATGTAAAAGCAAATTACAGACTTTTGTCTAATGGAAAAATTGAAGTCATCAACTCGGGAATTAAAGACGGAAAATTTAAAGTAAAGAAAGGAAAAGCAAGACAAATCAGCATTAAAGACCCTGGAAAACTTGAAGTGTCATTTTTTCTGTGGTTTTACTCCGATTATTACATAATGGAATTGGACAAAAACTATAATTACGTAGTAGTAGGTAGCTCTTCCGATAAATATCTTTGGATTTTAAGTCGTACACCTCAATTAGAAGAGAGTATAAAACAAGGTCTTCTTGCTAAAATAGCTGAAAGAGGCTACGATACAACTGCATTATATTTTGTTCCTCAATAGTTTTAGAAATTTTCTTGTTATAATTAAATTATGTGAAAAGAAAAAGAGGCTAATTGAATAATCAATCAGCCTCTTTTGTTAATTATTTTTTTTCTGTTACTTATTTTCTTGGTTTGATAT
>JAGCLI010000006.1 GCA_017647065.1 Bacteroidales bacterium | reverse complement strand
TTTTTTCAAAAGCAATTGTTTGAAGAGTCTCTACTTCGCTTTTGTTTTTCATTGGGATTACTATGCTGAAATAGAATTTGATTTTAGGTTCTGTACCACTTGGACGAACAGATACTTTACTTCCGCTTTTTAATAAGTATTGCAACACGTTAGATTTTGGTAATTGTGTTTTTTCTGTGTCTAAGTAGTCTATTATTTCAACAACCTCATCATTGTCTAACTGCTTTGGAGGATTGTTTCTAAAATCCATCATCATTTTTTGAATTTCTTCTGCTCCTGTTTTGCCTTTACGTGTAATGGAAACTTGTTTTTCTTGGAAGAATCCATACTTTGTGTAGAGTTGAAGTAAGAAATCATATAGGTTTGTGCCTTCTTCTTTTAACCAAGCAACCATTTCTGCTAATATACAGCAAACAGAAACGGCGTCTTTATCTCTTACAAAATCGCCTATTAGGTATCCGAAACTTTCTTCTCCTCCTCCTATGTATCTTTTCTTTCCTTCGTGTTCTCTAATCTTTGAGGCAATGTGTTTAAATCCTGTAAGCACATCAAAATATTCAACAGAAAAATCCTCTGCTATTTTGTTTATTAAATCAGTTGTTACTACCGTTTTTATTATGTATTCGTTTCCTTTTAGTGCGTTTGCATTTTTGTTGGCAGAAAGAAGATAGTAGGTTAGTAAACTTGCTGTTTGATTTCCGTTTAGTATAATCCATTCTCCTTTATTGTCTTTTACTGCTATTGCTTCACGGTCTGCATCAGGGTCTGTTGCTAAAAGCATATCGGCATCTATTTCTTTTGCAAGTTTTATGCCCATTTCAAGTGCGGCAGGCTCTTCCGGATTTGGAGAAATGCAAGTTGGGAAATTTCCATCAGGGATTGATTGTTCTTTTACACAGATTACGTTTTCAAATCCGTATGCTTTCAATGCTTTTGGCACTAAGGAAATTCCTGTTCCGTGAAGTGGTGTATAGACAATCTTTAAGTCTTTTTGTTTTTTTATGCACTGGCTATTGATTGATATGGACTTAACTTTTTCAAGGTAGATTTTGTCCATATCTTCTCCAATGATTGTGATATTTTTATCGTCATCTTGCATCTTAACTTGCGATAAGTCTGTTATTGCATTTACTTTTTCTATCACTAATTCATCGTGTGGAGAGGTTAATTGTGCTCCATCGTTCCAATATGCTTTGTATCCGTTGTATTCTTTTGGGTTATGTGAAGCAGTAAGCATTACTCCTGCATCTGCTTTTAGTTCTCTTACAGCAAAAGATAACTCTGGCGTTGGGCGAATGTCTTCAAAAAGATATACTTTAAATCCATTTGCTGCCATAACTCTTGCTGTTATTTTTGCAAATTCACGACTGTTGTTTCTGCTGTCGTATGATATTACGGTTTTTATTTGTTTGCCTTGATTGTTTTCTGCAATGTAGTTAGAGAATCCTTGTGTTGTCATTGCAACAATGTATTTATTCATACGATTTGTTCCAATGCCCATTATGCCTCTTAGTCCTCCTGTACCAAATTCTAATGTTCTGTAAAAGGCATCGTTAAATTCGTTTACATTGTTTTCTCTTAGAGATATTATCTCTTGTTTTGCTTGCTCGTCTATGCTTGTGTTTAACCATTTTTCTGCATTTAGAACAGCATTTTCATCAAGTTGAGACATAATTGTTTATTTTTTCTTCTTTGTTAAATAGTTTTCTGCGTCTTTGTTTCCTAATTGTGCGGATTTTTTAATGTAATCCATTCCTTTTTTACGGTTTTTCTTAATTTTTTTACCGTCAATGTATTCTTTTCCTAAGATATAATAGGTTTGAGAATGTTCTATGTTTTTTATATCTAACAAATCTTTTATTTCTCCTGTTCTTTGATAAGTGTCAATTGCAACTATTTCTTTTGCGTAAGGACAATCTTGATTTGCTGATTTCTTATACCAATTTATTGCTTCGTTTCTTTTCTTTTCTCCATAGAATCCATTTTCTAATAGAAATCCTTTTACGTATTGAGCAACGGAAAGATTTTTTTCAAGTGGAAGTTCTATTAGTTTTGATGCTTTTTGGTAATCGGGTGCAATGCTTTGTCCTATTATATATATATATGCAAGGTTTTGCATTGCATAAATATCTTTTTGCTCTGCTGCTTTTTCGTACCAATATTTTGCTTCTATCAAATCTTTTGCTATTACATCTCCCTCAAAATAGAAATCGCCTACTCTACGACAAGAAAACGCATCTCCTCTTTCGGCACAGATTCTATACCACAAGTATGCTCGTGATTTATTTTCTATTACGCCTTCTCCTTCGTCAAACATTTTTGCAACTTTTAGTTGAGATAATTCATTACCTCTTTCTGCTGCTTGAAGATAATAACTAAATGCTAATCGAATGTTTTGAGTGCAACCTTTTCCTTCTTCATACATTGTGCCAAGTGCGTAACAAGAGGCAAGATGATTCTTCTCTGCTGCTCGTTTATACCAAACAAACGCATTGGAATAGCTTTGTATTTGTCCTATTCCTTTATAATATTGGGTTGCTAATTCATATTGAGCTTCTGTATTGCCATTTTTTGCTTTTAGCAAAAGGTTTTGACATTGTGATTCTATGCCAAAACAAAATAAAAGACAAAGTCCTAATAATATTTTTTTCATATAATTCTTATTGTTCATATCTCCACAATTGGTTTTCGTTCCAGAATTGCATTGCTGTTGGGTATCCGTTGTTAAATGCTAATTTTACATAGTTTACTCCTTGTGCAATATTCTTTTTTACTCCTTCTCCAAAGTACAACATCTTGCCTATTTTGAATTGTGCCTTTGCAAGTCCGCCTTCATCTGCTGCTTTTTTAAACCATTCGTATGCAGTAGGTAGGTGTTTTGCTACTCCAACTCCTTGTTCGTACATTTCACCAAGACAAAAATATGCTTCTGCATTTTTATGCTCTGCTGCCAAGTTGAAATACTTAAATGCTAAGTGTGCATTTTGCTTTACATCAACTCCATAGTAATAAAGCTCTGCTAAAGCCATTATTGCCTTAGGGTGATTTTGCTCTGCTGCTTTTTGATACCATTCAATCGCTTTTGCAATATCCTTAGGCATTCTATCTGCTCTTTCATACATTTTTCCAAGTCGATATTGTGCATTAGGATTTCCTTGTTCGGCATCTCTAATAAAGGTTTGTGCAAAAGTATTTAATCCAAAAACTATTGCTAACAATGTAATTAAAACTCTTTTTATCATATCTAAATTTATTTTCTCTTTGATTTAAAAAGGCAAAATTAAGCTTTTTTTATAAATATTCAACAATTACTTCTTTCATATACTTCTTTTCAAGCACTTCAACTAAGCGTTTTATTACGCTTTTACGCAATGCTATCTCCACAGGTAAGTCTGGCTCGTGATGTGCAGGGTTTATTTTTGTCCCTACTAAGAGATGAATTTCATCGCTATTTAATAAACTTTCCGCAATCTTATCTGCTGGACCATTTCCAAAGTTATTATTACCTGTTGCATTGGAAAGCAGTGTGATTACTTTATTTAGCGTTAATACTCCTTCGGTTACTAAATCTATTCCTTTCATCTTGCTCATTGGAGGCAGAGTTGAATCCATATTTTCATAGTCATCAACGATTTCTACGCCTAAATGTTTTGAGAATATCTCAGCAGTAGTTGCTCCTGATACTATTTTAAATCCGTCAAACGTCTTTACTCTTTCTACATACTCTGCATCTTTACTCACATCGCAAGGAGGACCTGTGGCAATTATTGTTTTTCTTGGATTTCTAAAATAGATAACTGCACAACTCGTGTCGTCTTTTGAAGAAAACTTATCATTGCTATACGCTTTGTTTACTACTCTTTGTGCAAGCTTTGTTGCTGAAATGTATCTCTCGTTTAAAATCGTATCTTTCACATATTCCACATACGCATCTCGTCCCCAACCTAAAAGCATATCATCATTACCCATTCCAGATTGAGTTACACCATCAGAAATAAAGATAATCCTGTCTTCTTTCATTGGTCTGAAACTGCATGTCATTATTTCTTGACTTCTTCCTTGTCCATCAATGTTTTCAAGCAATAAACAATTCCATTCAGGTTCAAAAACATTACCTCCTCTCATAATAAGACAAAGAGGATTGTCATATTCAAGAATATTTACTTCGTTATTATGAACATCAACTATTGTAAAAGTTGCATAACTCGTTTTTCTTTCGCTACAAATAGGTAATGTATCCATAATTATATTAGCAATAGTTTGTGCATCTTTGTGTTCTTCTGCAAAATTTATTGCCATAGTAGAAGTAAGTGTAGCTAACACGTTTGCTTTTACGCCATGTCCCATTCCATCTGCCAAGACAGCTAATGTTCTGTTTTCTTCTTTCAAACGTTTTGAAATAAAAACATCACCACAAATAAACTCTCCTTTGTGATTTTTTTGAAAACATGAGGTTTCAACGTGAAATTTGTTTTTTACTTCCATAAATAACTACAAGTTTTGCATATCAACAAACTTTAAAGTATTGTTTAGAATTTTTGAGTATGGAGTAGAAAAGTCGTCAATTCCTATTTTGTTAAAACTATTATTAATACTATTTTTTATTCCCTGCAATGCAATTTGTGCAATTTGTTTTTTACCAAGTTTTAACACACTTTCGCCTTGATAAACAATACAATATTTAGAAAGAACTTGCGATTTTTCTTCATACAAGTCTTTATGAATTAAAACCGATGCTAAGTCAAAATTATTTAATTGTGATTTTGCTAAAAAATATTCCTTGGAAATATGAATATCAAGCTTATCCTCTGAGAATGAAATTGCATTTTCTTTGAAAAGAATTGCTCTATGAGGAATACCAAAAAGCAAAGAATGTTTGTTGTATTCCATAATCAACTCAACAAATCTTTCAAATTGAGTGGTTTGCGAATCAAGTACAAACATTACTTCATTTGCTGAAAAATGTATTTCTAAATCTATTATTTCGCTTCTTATCTTTTTAAGTTGATTTGCAATATTATCAATTCTTATTTTCAACAAATCTCTCCCTCCTTCTAAGGATATTTGTTCAAAATTCAAGATTTGTAAAATACAAACATAGTTTTCTCTATTAGTCATTGTGTTTTCTTTTGTTACTAAGTGTTCCAATCATTCATTTGTTGAGAGATTATTTCTTCAACTCTTGCAATCGCAGTGTCTAAATCATCATTACAAACTACATAATCAAAATTTTCAGAAAGCGAAATTTCCATTTCTGCTCTTGATAGTCTTTCTTTTAATGTTTCTTCACTTTCTGTGTTTCTATTTCTAAGTCTTCTTTCCAATTCCTTTATGCTTGGAGGCATTATAAATATAGAACAAGCTTGGTCTTGTAAGATATTTTTTATGTTCACACCACCTTTTACATCTATATCAAAGATTACATACTTGCCTTGCTTCCAAATTCTATCTAATTCCGACTTAAAAGTTCCGTAATACTTACCTGGATAGACCTCTTCCCATTCAAGAAAATCACCTTTTTCTATATGTTCTCTCATTTTCTCTGGTGTAATGAAATAATAATCTACCTCATCTTTCTCTCCCTCACGTGCAGGACGAGTTGTCGCCGATATAGAAAAACTAAACTTATCTTTTAATTTCTCTAATATCGGTTTAAGAATAGTTGTCTTTCCACTACCCGATGGAGCCGAAAAAATAAATACCCCTTTTTTCATATTTATTTTTTAAATCGCTTTTGTACCAAATTTTCAAGAGTGGTATATGCCATTGATTCTTTAATCCATTTTCTTCTTAGACGATTCTCTTCTATCACTGTCATGGATAATTCTACGCTTGTGGCGTCATTAAGAAGATTTATAAAGTTTGTGTATTCTTTTAAGTCTCCCGAAAACAAATCATTGATAAACATAAACTTTTCACTTACTCCTATCGCTGTACGAAGGTCACTTCTGTTCTTATTTTCAAAAGCTTCTGCGATTGAGGGTTGCGACTTAAATAAATCAAGCGTTGTATATTCTTCTTTTTTAGCTTGTTTAGGTTCATTATCTTTCATTATATTGTTATGAAGATAATCTAAAACAGAGGCACTCTTTGTTTGAACAGGTTCTTCCTCTTCTTTAGGTTCTTCAAACACTATTTCAGGTTCCTTAACCTGAGGT
>JAGCLI010000102.1 GCA_017647065.1 Bacteroidales bacterium | reverse complement strand
TGAAGAATTATTAAAAATAAAAGAAGACCTTTCCAATAAAATCAATCAAAATTCCGATTTAGAGTTTGAAATTTCTAAGTTAAAGGAAGAGAAAAATAAATCAAAGAAAGAATTAGATAATTTAGTTAATAAAATTTTTGAAGCAAGAAAAAAATCTGCTAAACGAGTAGAAGAATCTTTGTTGCCTTTGTTTGAGGCTATGGGAATGAAAAATGCTGTTTTGAAAATAGAGGTGGAAAAGCCTCAAACTCTTAATCAATCGGCAGGAGAGGTGGAATTTCTTTTCAATGCCAATAAAACACTTGCTAATCAATTTAGAGGTTTAAATAAAGTAGCATCAGGAGGGGAGTTATCAAGGTTAATGCTTGCTTTAAAGGCAATTCACCTTGAAAAAGATAATATGCCAACACTTATTTTTGATGAAATAGATAGTGGAATTTCAGGAGAAATAGCTTCAAAGGTTGCTTTGATAATGAAAAATATGGCAGAAAATCGTCAAATCATTGCTATAACACACTTACCTCAAATAGCAGCAAAAGCAAACTATCAATTCAAAGTTTATAAGAGTGATATTGAGAATCAAACAGAATCAAAAATCACTCTCCTTTCAAAAGAAGAGAGAGTGATTGAAATAGCTAAAATGCTATCTGATGAAAATCCAAGTGAGGCTGCTTTGACTAATTCTCGCGAATTACTCTCTTAGTATCAGCATCCTTTAAATCTTCGTACCAATATTCTTTTTCTAAGTAATCTATTTTACGGATTTCAGTGTATTTCTCAGTCCAAGAGTCAAAAGTGATACGTTTAGTCCAATTAAAGTATTTATCCTTTTCATATTGATAATAATACTCAATCGTTTTCACTCCTCTGTCGTTTACAGCGATTTCTGAAGTCATATAATTGTGTACATCATATTCGTAAGTATAGGTAAGAAGTTTTTTATCCTTTGCACTAAAAACTTCTTTCTTCACAACCAAACCTTTATCGTTGCGTTCAAATGTTTCTCTACGTGTTTGCTTGTCATTTCTTACTGTAATTTTTTCTATTACGTCATGTTTATAATCACGTTTGAAAGTAACTTTATCCACATTCTTTGTAAATTCAAATGTAGATATTGTGTGAATTAAACTATCTTGTGGACCATAGAAATATTCTACTACTTTGTTTTCTCTCTCGTTTTGAGAAACCAATGTATATTTGCTTAAAAGTCCTTTTTTGTTATAGAAAAATTCTTCGGTTCTTTCAATAGTATTTGCACCTCCACGACTTTGAGGATATTCTACTTCAACAGCTTTTGCTAAACGACCAAGATAATTGTATTCATAAGTAGTTACAGCAACGATTTTGTTGTTTGCCTCCATTAAAGTTTTCTTTATCAACTGTTTGTTGTTGTCATACTTATACTCAATGAATCTATCTTTTTTACCATCTATATAATTAACTCTTTCGGTTAATTGTCTAAGGTTGTTAAAGGTTAATTGATAATCGTCAATGAAACTTGTGCGTTGAGATTTCAAAGTAGAGTCAGACTCAAACTTCATATAACGAACAGAAGAAGGGTATCCCGCTAAATCATAGTCTTTTGTCATATTGGGAATATCCTGAGAAATTGCAGTCAAACCTGCAAATAAAGCTATAAAACAAACAAAAAATTTCTTCATACAATCAATAAATTTTTGCAAAGTTAGAAAAAATAAAATAAAACAAAGAAAAAATTATTTTTTTCTTTGTTTTATTAAAATATTTCTTTGCTTTTATTTCTTTTTTCTGCGAAATATTTCGTTAAGACTATCAAATTGTTTACGATAGAAAAGATCGACTCTTTGTGTGAAAGGGGAAATGTTGTATTTTGTAATATAGAATTTGTATAATTTAATTATTCTCTTTTTTATTTTTACTTATTTTTATATCTTTGCATAAGAAATCTTTTTTAATGCTTATGATAGATAAGGAAAATTGGAAAGAATCTGACGTAAATGTAGATAGCCTTTGGTTAATTGATGAAAGGGATAAATCAGGTAAGCATGCAAATGTTTATCATGGTAATTTTGTTCCTCAAATTCCGTATCAGTTAATTTCTCGCTACACAAAAGAACAAGATATTGTTTTAGAATTATTCTCAGGTAGTGGAACAACTCTTTTTGAGTGCGAAAAATTAAATCGTAACTATATAGGGTTTGATATAAACCAAAATATAATAGACTATGTCAATGAAAAGATGGCAGATTCTAAAACTCAATATTATTTAAATAATGCAGATGTAACAGATTCTTTGTCTTTTAATAAAGCAATTCAAAAAAATCTACAAGGATATGAGCAAGAAAATGTTGATTTTATTATAGCACACCCTCCGTATTTAGATATTGTTAAATTTACTGACCAAGATAATGATTTATCTCATATTTCTGATTTGAATGTATTTATAAATAAAATAGTTGAATCTTTTAAAAATGCTTTGCCGTATTTGAAAAAAAATAAGTATTTCGCAATAGTGATAGGAGATGTCTATAAAAACAAGGAAGTAATCCCATTAGGATTTTATCTAATGTATGCAATAAAGAAAAATTTTAATGTAAAATTAAAAGGAACAATAGTAAAGAATATAGAAGGGA
>JAGCLI010000101.1 GCA_017647065.1 Bacteroidales bacterium | reverse complement strand
TTCAGGAGGAGATCCTTTGGCTGTTACAAATTGCTTAAACTTTGGAAATCCATACAATGAGAATACTTATTGGCAATTTGTTAAAGCAATAGAAGGTATGAGTTCTGCTTGTAGAAAATTCAATACTCCAGTTACAGGAGGGAATGTTAGTTTCTATAATCAAGCAGTAATGAATGGAAAAACAGAAGCAGTTTATCCATCTCCTGTTATAGGTATGGTTGGAACAGTTGATAAGTCTAAACAAATGACGCTTGATTTCAAAACACAAGGTGCAACAATTTATATGTTAGGAGAAATAGTTGATGATATAAATTGTTCAGAATATCTATATTCTTACAGAGGTGTAAAATTATCTCCTGCTCCTTATTTTGATTTAGATAAAGAAGCAAATATGCAACGTACACTTAGTGATCTAATCAATCAAGGTATAATAGAATCTGCTCACGATATTAGTGAGGGAGGTTTATTTGTTGCTGCTTTGGAAAGTGCTATGGTAAGAAATATGGGATTTGAAATTTATTCTGCTTCAGATGTAAGATTAGATTCTTTCTTGTTTGGAGAAAGTCAAGGAAGAGCAATAGTTACTGGTTGTGCAGATAAAGAAAATGAATTCTTTGATATGTTAAGTATTTCAGGTGTTAATTGCTGTGCAGTAGGTAAAGTAAGAAATGACGATGAAATAATAATAGACGAAGAAAACTTCGGCAAGATTGGAGAGTATAAAAAAGTGTATGACAATACAATAGGAGACGTTTTAGATAAATAAAAAAATAGTTAACATGAAAAGAATATTCATATTAGTATTGGCTTTAACTTGTGGAAGCTTTTTGGGATTTTCACAAGAAGGTGGATTAAACGAAGAATCTTTAAATAAGATAAGAAATTCATATAAACAAACAACTGAAAATAAGGCTATAAGAAATGCTGTTGCAAACAATAGTATTCAAAAATTGGTCTTAGATTTAGACAATCTTAACAAATATGATACACACTTTTCTCATAGAGTTATGAGCAAAGGAGTAACAGATCAAAAGTCTTCTGGTCGTTGTTGGATGTTTACAGGTTTCAATGTGATGAGAAGTGCAATGATTGCAAAATACAATCTTGGGGCTTTTGAGTTTAGTCAAAATTATTTGTTCTTTTATGATCAATTAGAAAAGAGTAATTTATTCCTTTCTTTGATTATAAAGCATATTGATGAACCTTTGGATAGTAAACACAATGAATGGTTGTTGAAAAATCCACTTTCAGACGGAGGACAGTTTACAGGAATTTCTGATTTGGTAACAAAATACGGTTTAGTGCCTTCAACAGTTCAGCCAGAAACTTATAACTCAAACAATACTCGTAAAATAGATGAGTTAATCATTCTAAAATTAAAAGAATATGCGTTGGAGTTAAGACAAATGAAGCAAATTGACAAAAAAATCAAATATGAAAAATTAGAAAACAGAAAGATAGAAATGCTTTCTCAAATCTACAAAATGTTAGTTTATGCTTATGGTGAGCCTGTTCAAGAATTTACTTATACATTGCGTGATGTAAATGGAAAAGAAATATCAACAGAAAAATACACTCCTAAATCATTCTATGAAAAGTATGTTGGAAAGGATTTAAAGAATACATACGTTATGTTGATGAACGATCCTTCAAGAGAATTTTATAAAGTATATGAAATAGAGAATGACAGACACGTAATGGATGGAGAAAATTGGAAATACATTAACTTACCTATTGAAGAAATTAAGAAAGTTGCAATAGCTTCAATAAAGGATTCAACAATGATGTATTTCTCTTGTGATGTTGGAAAGTTCCTATATTCTGAAAAAGGATTGTTAGATGTTAATACTTTCGACTATGGATCATTGATGGGAACAGAATTTGGTATGGATAAAAAGGAAAGAATCCAAACATTTGCAAGTGGATCTTCTCATGCAATGACTTTGTGTGCTGTTGATTTAGATGAAAATGGTAATCCAAAGAAATGGCTTGTTGAAAATAGTTGGGGAGCATCTCATGGTTGGCAAGGACATTTAATAATGACAGATGAATGGTTTGAAGAATATATGTTTAGAGTAGTAGTTGATAAAAAATACGTTTCAAATGATATTCTAAAATATTTAGATCAAAAACCAATAGTTTTACCACCTTGGGATCCAATGTTTAGTGAAGATATTGATTAAATAAACTTTGTATGAAGTTTTGTAGGTTTTTAAGTTTTCTTTTTCTTCTGGTATTTGTTCAAGAAAATGTAAAGGCACAAGATGTTGATACTGTAAATTATCTGAACTATAATGAGGAAGTTTTTTACGAAGAGGAGAGTGAGGATTACGAACCTTCTGATGAGGAGTTAATCCTTCAAGATGAATCAGAACAAGCAAGGGAAATTGTCTTGAAAGCAGAGGATTTGCTTAATTATGCACTATCTCTTGAAGAAAATGATAGTTT
Source organism: Bacteroidales bacterium (assembly GCA_017647065.1). Taxonomy (GTDB): domain Bacteria; phylum Bacteroidota; class Bacteroidia; order Bacteroidales; family P3; genus Onthomorpha. The sequence goes on along the minus strand of JAGCLI010000101.1, from coordinate 16,010 downwards.
AACTTTCCGTTATGCTTTGTATAAAATTAGCGAAACACTCGTTGAATTTAATAAACAAGTAAGTAGTTTTGATGATTTAGAGAAACGTTTCGATATAGTTAAGTCTTCTGGAGATTATAATTTCTTTTATTGTAAAGAATATGTTTATAATCAAAACAAGGCGTGGGATTTTATTTATGAACGACTATACAACGAGAATGGAAAGCTGATTTTGTTTGTTCGTCATTACAATACATACAATTCTGCTTGTGCTGAGGTTGCTTTTGAAAGGAGTGAGTATTATTGGAATGAGGAAGGAACATTGATTAGAAAGACTTATGAAATTTTTGATTCAAATAACAATCCTCTAAATATAGAAGAGTGTTGGATGGAAAGGGAATTTTATGATAAAGTTATGGAATTGTCAAGTTTCCAATCACTTTATTCATTTCCTTTTGTAGAAGAAAACATGCAGACAAACGAGTAGCGATTCGATGAGGCTGATTATAGATAAGGGAAACACAAGAACGAAAGTAGCTGTTTATAAGAAAGAAGAATTGCTTTCTGTTATTGCAGTAGGTCGCTTAGATGTGAATTTTATTGCTGAATTACTTTCAAAATATGATATTACAGCAACTATATTTTCATCTGTATCTGGGTTGGAAACAGTTGATGTGATGGATTATTTGGCAAAAAAGACCCAGCTTTTCATTATGAGCGAAGACTTGTACTTACCTATCAGGCTCAATTATTTCCCAAAATATTCTTTAGGCAATGATAGAATTGCAGCTATTGTAGGAGGATACAATATTTTCCCACAAGAAAATATATTAGTGATAGATGCAGGTTCTTGCATCTGCCTTGATTATATTGATAACAAAGCGAACTATAAAGGAGGTAGCATTTCATTAGGATTTCAAATGAAAAGTAAAGCTTTAAATACTTTTACAGCAAGACTTCCGTTAGTAGAAATAAACGAAAACAAAGTTTCGGTATGTTCTCTTAATACTTTTGATTGTATAAAATCAGGAATAATAAACGGAACAATAGCCGAGATAAGAGGAATGATAGATATGATTTCAAAGGAGCAAGATAGCGAATTTAAAATTATAGTAACGGGAGGAGATGCAAACCTTTTATCAGAAAATTTGAATATTCAGGCTTTTGTAGAACCTAATTTAGTTCTACAAGGCTTAAATACGATATTAGATTATAATATTAAAAAAAGAGATGCGTAAAAAAATAGTATTTATTTTATTGTTTGTAGCTTTTGTTTTAGAAATAGGGGCTCAAAATACAGTAAGTTCTCCATATTCAAAGTATGGAATAGGAGATGATGTTAGTTTTACAAACACAATAAACGCTTCAATGGGTGGTATTTACAATGGATTGAGGAGAAATAACTTCGTAAACTATCGAAATCCAGCCTCTTTTTCAGCGATAGATACACAATCATTTGTTTTTGACATAGGATTCTATTCAAATAACGTGTTTTTACGCTCAAATACAGCTAAATCAACAGGGAATACAGGTGGGATATCTCATATTTTATTTGCATTTCCACTTAGCAAAACTTTAAAAATGGCGGGAGGCTTAGTTCCTGTTTCTGTAATCGATTACACAGCCTCAGAAACCTTTCAAACAGATAGTCTTATTGGTTCTCACAAATTTATTTATGGAGGAGAAGGGGGTATAAATAAAGTAATGTTAGGATTATCCTATCAACCATCATTTTTTGATAATCTATCCTTAGGGTTAAATGCAGAATATTTATTTGGAAACTATTATAGAAGTTCTACTTTAACTTTTCCAGATTCAGCAAATATGCTTTCCTCACGAGTAGAATATAATTACTCTATTTCAGCGATAAATTTTAATTTTGGATTACAATATCAACAAAACTTAAACAATGGAGACGCAATTGTAATAGGAGCAAATTATGTTTTACCTTCACATTTACCAACGCAGAATCAATATCGTCATTACACATTTACCTACAACGCAGCAGTAGAGACTGTAAGAGATTCTGTAAAGTATGAAAATACAGAAGGAAGTATAGAATTACCGCAATCATTTGGAGTTGGATTGTCATACGAAAGAAAAAATAAGTTTTTAATTGGCTTAGATTTTGGCTATACTCAATGGTCTGAGTTTGCTTTACAAGGAATTCGTTACCCAGAAATCTTAAAAGATAATTATACATTTAACGCAGGGGCAGAATATAAGCCAGATATTTATGGTAATTATTTAGAAAAAATAGCCTATCGTTTTGGAGTAAATTATCAAACGGGAATGTTGTCGCTCTATAATACGGATATATCCCAATTAGGAGTATCATTAGGTTTTGGGTTACCTATAAAAAAACAAGGAACACAAGTAAACATATATCTTGAATACGGAAAGCAAGGAACAAAAGAAAATAATCTCATAAGAGAAGACTATTTTAGAGTAGGGGTTTCTTTTTCTGCAAAAGATAGATGGTTTTTTAAAAGAAAATATCAATAAAATAATAAATAAAGAATGAAGAAAGTAACGTTATTAGCTGTGATTGCAGCGATGTTTTGTGCAACAACAGTAAATGCACAAAAGTTTGGTAAAACGCCAGAGGACAGTACTGCTTGTATAATGAACAATTCTTTATATCAAGAGTTCTATAAGCAAAAAAATTATAAAGATGCTTATGAGCCTTGGACACAAGTAGTAGCTCATTGTCCACAATATCACGTAAACACATACATTAGAGGAGCAAACATATTGAAAACAATGATTGCTACTGCACCTAATGTAGAGATGAAAAACAAATACATAGATGAGTATTTGAAATTACAAGACATAAGAAGCGAAGCCTTTGGGGAAGAATACAATAACATAGCCCAAAAAGCGAAAATATTATCTGAATATAGACCAAACGAAACAGAACAAATATTTAAATACTTTAAAGAAGTAGCAGAAAAAGGAGGAAAGCAATTAGATGCACAATATTGCCCACTTTACGTTGAGGCAACAGTAAAACACTTAGCTGCAATTAAGGCAAGTTCAGATCAAATGGACATTTTGTTTGAGGCTTATGATTTTGCGGCTGAAACATTAGAAGATATAATCAAAGTTTCAAAGACAGAATTAGAGCAAGCACAAGCATCAGGAAATGCAAAAGCAATAAAAAAAGTAGAAACAAACCTTAAAAATGCACAAAGTTACCTTGCTTTAACAGAACAAATCATTGAACCATTTGCTTCTTGCGATAAGATTATTCCTATTTACGAACCAAAGTTTGCAGCAAATCCTAACGATGTAGAATTATTGAGAAAAATTACCACAAACCTTGATCGTAAAAAATGTACAAAGTCTGAGTTATTCTTCCAAGCAACAGAAAACCTTCATAAATTAGAACCAAATGCAAAATCAGCATTTATGATGGGGCAAATGTTAGTTGAAAAAGAAAGATACGAAGAAGCAGTGCCATATTTTGAAGAAGCGATTAGCAAATTTGAAGATAACGAATCTAAAGCAAAGGCATCGTTCTTGTTAGCAACAGCTTTGATGAATGCAGGACAATATGGAGCCGCTCGTACTGCTGCATACAAAGTTGCAGAATACGATAAATCTTTAGAAGGAAAGGCTGTGCTTATGGTAGCAAATATGTACTTGAAGAGTTCAGTATCTTGTGCTTCACACGCAGGAAAAATCAGAGGTGCAGCTTGGGTTGCATACGATGAAGCAGCAAAAGTGAAAAATATTGACCCAACTCTTGCAGAAGATGCACAAAGAGTAATGAACGCAGCACGTTCTCAATGGCCATTAAAAGCAGATATGTTCTTCAACTCAATCAATCCAGGAGATGGATACACAGTTGGTTGTTGGATAGGAAAAGGAACAACTGCAAGATCAAGAGACTAATAACACAAAACACATAATTGGTATGAGAAAGCATAGTTTTGCAATAATATTCCTTGCCTTTGCTTTCTCATACCTTTGTTTTTCGTGTAGCGAAGACCTGCCTACACAAAGCAATATAAAACAAGAAAACACTCCCTCGCAACAAATCATAGATGCCTACCTACTGCGCAGTGTAGATGGAGTAGTTGAAACAGAATTAAAAGCCAAGAAAATAGACATTTACTCCTATACCGATAGCTCAAAAATGATTTTTCCACAAGGATTGAATGTTAATTTTCTCAATCCCGATAAAACAATCAAAGCAAACCTTTCTTCCCTTTATGCAGAAAGCCTATCGGACAATCTTTACTATCTAAGAGATAGCGTAATGATAATAAACTACAAAGATATGGACACCTTTTATTGTCAAGACCTTTATTGGAGAAAAGATTCTGCAATAGTACGCACCGATTTGCCTGTTAGACGACACAGCGAAGGTGGAATAGATTACGCAAAAGGCCTAAGAGCAAGAGATGACTTTGATAGTGTAGAAGTAAAGAATCCTTACGGAATGCAAAAAGTAAAAGAAGAATAACAAAACAAACTTATTTCTTACGTAAAACGTAGTTTTGTTTCTTCAAAGGCCTATCTGTTAAAAGCACAAGTCCAAAATCAAAAAAATCACAACAAAGTTTAAAATCCTTATTTGCTTTAATCTCTTTCCAAAGCGTAATTTTTTCTCTTTCTTTGTATATTTTTTCAATAACAATAGCCGTATTGGTTTTGTAACTCTTTAAAACCTCCAATTTTGCTAAGGTAAAATCCTCGTTTGGTACATAAATCACTTGAAACCCCTGTGATTTAAAGTATTCAAAGACCTTAAAAAGAAATTTTCTCTTTCTTTTGCTATTTGGAATAAGGCTTTCAAAACAAGAATCAAAAGAAATATCTTTGTTTTTACAAGATTTCTTTAACCCTTTGGTAAAAAAATCAAACATCAACGGCGAGTGCAAAGAATACTCGTCCTTAGCTGAAAGTTTATATCTAAGATATTGTTTAGTATATAAGAATCTGCTCATAATCTTTTGCGAAATTACAAAAATTATTATATTTGCCAAGTAATTAAAACCTAAAAATTATGGTCAATACAGAAGAAAGAGTAGAATTAGCAAGAAAATACCACAACGAAGGTTATAATTGTGCTCAGTCAGTCGTTATGGCGTACAGCGATTTGTTGCCAATAGATAAGAATATTGCAGAAAAAATCTCCTTGCCTTTTGGAAGAGGACTTGCAGGTTACAGAGAAGTTTGTGGTTGTGTTTCTGCAATGGGATTGGTCGTAGGAATGCTTCTACAATATCAAAAACAAAATCTAACAAATAAAGACTATTTTGCAATGGTGCAAACAATGGGCGAAAAATTTAGAGAAGAAAACGGAGAAATCGTTTGCAAAAAACTACTCGGATTAGAGCCCGGTAGCACAAAAGAAAAGAAACCTTGCAACGATTATGTCGCTTGTGCCGCAAGAATAATAGGAGAGAATCTTTTTAAATAAAAAATTTGATTTTTTTCTTTGATTTAAAAAAATAACTCTTTGAAATAATTTCTTAAATCAAAGAGTTATTTTTTTGTTTCTATCTTTTAGGCGAATAGGTCAAGGACAATCCTAAATAATTTCCTGTTAAATAATAATTTCCATAAAATTCAGAATCATTGAACTTAAACCAAAATACACTTTCGTTTAGATAAGGAATAGATATGTTTGCAATAAGGTTCAAACCAAACATTCCGATAGAAGTATTATAAGAGGTACCAACCGAGAACATAAGATTTGGGAAAAGATTAAACTTATTGCCATCGCCATCTACAGAAAAGGACATAGTATCTCGTGTAAAAGGATCTACATGTGAACGACCAGCACCTACTGATCCGTCATAGCAAGAAAATCTCATTCCTCCTTTTAAATTATAGAACCAATTTTCGTTGTTAGCAATAGTGTTTCTGTATTGAACAGCAAAAGAAATAAACGGACTATAGCGTATTTCTTTGAAAAGTGAAGATTCGATCATACGAGTTACCTCTAAACCTTTTTCAGATTCATTTATGTATAACACAGGCTTTAAATCCAATCCTGCCGACAAAACATAAGATAATTTATTTGCACGATTAAAGGTATAATCTACTCCAATACCTCCTAAAATCGCAGAACTATTTTCTGGACAATATACAATATCATCATAACCTCCTATGCTATGAATATTTGTTAAAAAACCCTTTTGATAAACACTACCTTCAAGGCTTACACCCCAAGGAGAAACTTTTTCTAATTGAGGAAAATCAACCTCTTTTTGTGCAATTGCATTAAGACAACCAAACATCAAAATCGCAATTACAATAATTTGTTTTCTATTCATAAGATTTAATTTTTAAAATTTTACTATTTTCTTCTTTTTACCTATAAACGTTAGTTAGGTTTTTATATTGTTTTTTAATTTTTTTCTTTGATTTTTTTAATTTTTTCTTTGAAATATTTTGAAAAATCAAAGACTTTTTTTTGAGGCTTATTGTACTAAAAAAATATCTCTTAGGTTTGGTAAATCCTTCCTAAGAGATATTTTGTTCTTTCTTTGTTTTATTTTCCTCTTCCTTGAAGTATTATTACTGCTGTGTAGAATAGAATTTTTATGTCGGTAGAAAGAGAAGGGTTTTCTAAATAAATAAGGTCGTATTTTAGTCTTTCTACCATTTCATCTACCGATTCGGCATATCCATATTTGACTTGTCCCCAAGAAGTTATTCCTGGCTTAATTCTATGTAAGAGTCTGTATTCGGGAGCTTTCTTTACGATTTGATCAATGAAGAATTGACGTTCGGGACGTGGTCCTACAATGCTCATTGTTCCTTTTAAAACGTTGTAAAACTGTGGTATTTCGTCTAATCTCACCTTTCGCATAAAACGACCGAAAGGAGTAATTCTCGGATCTTTATCTCCGCTTGATAACATTGGCCCATTGCTTTCGGCATTTGTGTACATTGAGCGAAATTTGTGCATATAAAATGGCTTTCCTTTGTATCCTATACGTTCTTGTTTGTAGAAAATAGGTCCTTTGCTTGTTGTGTAAACAATAATTGAGGTAATAAGGTAAAGAGGTGAAAGAATTATTATAGCGATTAAGGAAATTAAAATGTCAAATATGCGTTTTAGAATTTGTTGCCAAGGAGCCATTAGCCCTTGTGTTACAGTTATTAGAGGGGTGTTAAAGATTGCGTTTGATTTTACGTTACCCATCAAAATATCTTTTCTGTCTGCTGGTATTTTTATTTCAACATCTTGTCCTGCTAAGCAGATTATGTCAAAGATTTCGTTTTCTTCTTCTTGTTCTAAGGCAATTATTATTTCTTCTATTTTGTATTGTGAAATTATTTCAGTCAATTGGTTTGTTGTTCCTAAGTATTGTAGGGAGAAGAAATCGTTTTTCTTGCCGTTTTTATTGATATATCCTATGATTTTATTGCCTGAGGTTATTTCTTCATTTTGTAAGTCGGTGTATATTTTTAATGCTTTTTCTCCATCGCCTACAATTATGGTCGGAAAGTAGATTTTGTGATTGTGAACGTTGTGTACTTTTATTGTTGTTATGATTAGTCTTGGTAAATAGGTCAAAACAAAATGCAAAGAAAATAAAATAAAAAATGAAAGGTAATAATTCTTGTATGTTGTTACATTATCATCGAGCAAAAGTGCGAAAAAGATGACTATAACTCCAAGAAAGCATGTTAAAAAAGTTTGAAAAAAATCTTTTAATCGTGATTTTCTATAAATGTTTTGATAGTAACCTTGCACGTAGTAAAGGGTTAGCCAAAATAATGGAATGATTGCTAAACCGTAATAGAAATTGTTGTCGGCGAAAACAGCGTTTATGTCTTCAAAAGTTCCTGATTCAATGCTTGTTTTTCTGAAAATGAAAAACAAACTCCACGCTATCATTGACGAAAGTACATCAAAAATTACATATTTGATGGTTTGTAATTTTTTGTTCATAAAATTATTTGTTCCTTTTTTTATTTTTTGTTAGGAAAATGCAAAACTTTTATGTTATCAACGTGAACAAATGAATTTTTCGTATTATTTGGATTGAAAGCTTCTAAATAAATGTGGAAAGTTGAAGGATATCCTAAAATATCCCAAGCTTTTGTTAGAATAATGTATGCTTTTTGCCATGAATTATTTTTGTTTGGTGTAAGTCTTACGGCACTTATGTATTGATTTGCTGAGGCAGAACTGCTTTTTCCATAGACACCAACTTCAAAAGATATGTTTGTGTGATAATCAATCTCTAAAACAAGTCCAAGATGGTTATTGCAAAAGATGGAATCCACAGAAATGTATTTGTTATTTCCTCCTTCTTCAAAGTATATCGCACCACAATTGCTACCATACTCAACACTGTCGTTTCTTATTACTGTCATAGTTTTAGGCTCTTCTGCTATGACGTCTGCTTGTTTGAAATTAACGAAATAACTCTCGAAATTTTCTTTGAAAGGTATAACACTTTTTTCGGAATCGTACATTATGTTTTTCTTATCCAAGACAATTTCTTTCCCTGGTACTAAGTCAATAGATTCAACGTAGGTTGTGTAGAAAGAATATGCTTCTCTCATATTGTTCATACCATTATATATTATTCCGGGTCTTAAATCTATTTTGTGTTTTCCTTCTTTCAATATTGGAATTGAGCAAGGTAGAGGAAAAGCTCCTAAAATTTCGTTGTCAACATAAACCCATACATCTCTAATGTCTTGTGTTAATAAATCGCTTGATTGAGAAAAAGTAAAATCTGGGTTTTCTTCAAGGTTAAATCCTTCAACATAAATATAGGAAGGTATTTCTTGTCCATTTTTAAATTCGTCGCATGATGACAAACCTAAGCTTAAAAGGACTATTATGCAAATTATTTTTTTCATGTTTAATAAATTATTGTTGTTTGCAAAGGTACAAATTATTTTAAATATATTTTGTATCTTTGCTTCTTCGTTTTAATTAAATAGGTTAAAGAATGTTTGTTGATAGTTATAAGCATAAGGGAATGCGACGCTTAATGGTTGAGCATTTAAGTAACAAAGGAATTAGTGATCAAAGGGTTTTGGATGCAATGAATAATGTCCCAAGACATTTTTTTTTGGATTCTTCTTTGGATACTTTGGCTTATGAGGATAGGGCTTTGGAAATATTATGTCAGCAAACTATTTCACAACCTTCTACTGTGGCTTTTCAAACTCAATTGTTAGATGTTTCTCCTTTTGAAAAGATTATGGAGATAGGGACAGGGTCTGGTTATCAGACAAGTGTGCTTTGTAAAATGCAAGCAAGGGTTTATACGATAGAGAGGTTTAAACCTTTGCATAATTCAGCACAATTGATTTTTGATGCGTTGAAAATTAAGCCAAAATGTTTTTTTGGTGATGGCTATTTAGGGCTTCCTGCTTTCGCTCCTTTTGATAAAATTTTGATTACTTGTGCAGCTCCGTCTATTCCTAAGACTCTTGTTTCTCAATTGAAGATTGGGGGGATTATGGTAGCACCTATTGGAGTTGATACTCAAACAATGTATAAGATTCAAAGAATCAGTGAAACGGAAATAGATGTTCAGTCATACGGGGAATTTAAGTTTGTCCCAATGCTAAAAGAAAGGAAATTTTATTGATAAATAACTTTCTTTGGTTATTTTTTTGTAATTTTGCATATTATATTCAATTTATAGAAAATGGTAAAAACGAAAGTTTTGTATGTCAATCAGGAGGTTTTTCCTTATTTGGAGTCTGATTTGGCAAATGTAGGAAGATTTCTTCCTCAATATATTCAAGAACAAGGTAAAGAAGTAAGATTATTTATGCCTAAATTTGGTGGCGTAAATGAAAGAAAAAATCAGTTGCACGAGGTTATTCGTTTGTCAGGTATGAATTTGATAATTGATGATAGTGATCATCAATTGATAATTAAGGTTGCTTCTATTCAATCTGCAAGACTACAAGTTTATTTCATAGATAACGAGGATTATTTCCAAAGAAAAGCAAATGCTCTTGATGTTGATGGTAGTTTGTTTAAAGACAATGACGAAAGAGTAATGTTTTATGCAAGAGGAGTTTTGGAAACAATAAAAAAACTTAGTTGGAAACCAAATGTTATTCATTGTGTAGGTTGGTTTACTGCTTTGTTGCCATTTTATGTTAAAAGAACAGAGTATAAAAATAATCCTTTCTTTAATGATAGTAAAGTAGTTTTAAGTTTATTTAATGATGAGTTTCAAGGTTCATTGGTTGAAACTTTCTTAAAGAAACTAAAAGTTGAAGGAGGTACTCAAAAAGATTGGAAAGCCTACAAAGAGCCTACTTATCTTAATCTAATGAAAGCGGCAATTTCTTATTCTGATGCTGTAGTTGTTGCACAAGAGGGTGTGAATCAAGAGTTAATTGATTTTGCAATTGCAAATAAAAAGCCAATTATTGATTTTGCTCCTTTTGAAGAACAAAGAGAAAAGATAAATGCTCTTTATGATTCATTGGCAGTAATAGATGAAGAATAAAATTTAAAACTATGAGTAGATTGAAGTGGCTATTGCTCCTACCTTTGTTTGCTTTGTTTTCATGTGTTGATGAAAATGAAACTTTGGGTATAGACTTAATTGATGAAAATGATAAGTTATCAGTAGGGTTATTTACAGATGTTAAAATGTCTTCTTGTTTCTTTAAAGAAGATTCTTTACTTACTGCAAATTATAGATATAATGTATTTGGAGAATACAAAGATGATAAATTTGGAAGTGTGTCTTCGGAGATTTTTACACAACTTTGTTTGTCTTCAACGGCAGAAGATTTTACAACTTTTGCAATAGATTCAATTTATTTAACATTAGCTTATTCTGGTGGATACTCTTCAGATACTGCTTTGTTGTCAACAAGAATGAAAGTATCGGTTTATGAACTTGATGAAGTGTTAGATTCAACTAAAAAGTACTCTTTTAATGATGCTGCGGTTAAATCGTTGCCTATTTTTAGTTCTGAGGTAGATATTGATGTCAATAGTGATGTTGTAATGGGAACTGATACTTTGAATCCTCATTTGCGATTGAAGATAACAGATAATGAGTTTTGTCAAAAGATACAAAGCTTTAAAGGAGATAATGACCAGTTTCAAGAATTGATAAAAGGTATAAAAATTGTCGCAGAAAAAGTCACTGAAAATGGCTTTATGGCATATGTAGATATGACTTCTTCTATAACAGGACTTGTTTTGTATTATGAAAAAGACAATAAAAAACAAACCTATAAGTTAAACTTCCCTGAAAGAGGTAATAGATTTATGCGATATGAATATGATTTTACAGGGAGTGAAATAAATGGTTTGGAAAGAGATACTTTGGGTGTAAGTAGTGAATATATCTATTTGGGTAATATGGGAATAAGTATGGCTAAGTTAGATATAGATGAACAGGCTTTTAAAAATTATTGGAAAGATTCTATAAACCAAGGTGCAGAACATAATAATGTAGCGATAAATAGAGCAGTTATTGAAATACCTATTGCGGAGATTGGACAAAGTACTTTGCCTATTCAAAAGATATTGTGTTATAGAAAATATGTTTCTAACGGAGATACCATCATGGTGTTAATTCATGATGCTCAGGTTTCAGATACTTATTACGATGGTAGGTATGAACATACAACAAATTCGTATCGATTGAATGTAACAATGCATTTTGAAAATTATTTAAATGGAAATATTGACGATCTTGATTTATATCTTGTTCCAGATGAAAGACGTTCTACTGCAAACAGAGTTGTTCTTAATGGAACAAATAATCAGACAAAACCAATTAAGATTAGAATAACATATTCAAAACCAAAATAATATTATATGAAAAGAATATTAAATTTCTTGTTGATTTTATTTATAAGTGTAAATGTATTAAATGCACAAAAGCCTTATGTGGAATATTGGCAAAATGGTCAAAAAGCAACAGAGGGCACTTTGTCAGATAAAAAAATAATAATAGGAGAGTGGCGTTGGTTTTATGAGAATGGAAGTTTGCAAAAAATAGGAGAATACAATGAAAAGGGGCTTAAAGTGGGAGAATGGAAGGATTATTATGCTGATGGTAAAATACAAAAGCAAGAGTTTTTGTCAGGAAAAGGCGAATGCAAGGCTTTTTATGATAATGGACAAATACAATATTCTTATAATGTAGTTGATGGGTTTAAACAAGGAGAATACAACGAATATTATAAGAACGGAAATAAGAAAATACAGGCTTCGTATAAGGATAATGCACTTGATGGATATGCAACTTGGTTTTTTTCTGATGGAAAGAAAGATATGGAAGGTAATTTAAAAATGGGGAAACGTGAAGGTAATTGGATATATTATTATAGAACTAACGGTCAAAAGGGAAGTGAAGGGGCGTATGTAGATGATAAGGAAAATGGGCGTTGGATTTATTATTATGAAACATCAGAAAAATGGAGAGAAGGAGATTATAGAAATGGTTTGCGTGAGGGATTGTGGAATACTTATTATGAAAATGGTAAGATTCATCATAAAGGAAGTTATGTCGCAGGAAAAGAAGAGGGTATTTGGGAGAGTTATTTTGAAAATGGAGAAATAAATACAAAAGGACGTTTCGTTGAAGGAAAAATGAGTGGCAAGTGGGAAGTATTTTATGCAGATGGCTCTCGAAAAACACAAACTGATTATTTGAATGGAGTGAAAAATGGTACAGAGATTTTATATGATGAAAATGGTAGCATATATCAAAAGGCAGATTATAAAGATGGCGTTATGAACGGACGTTGGGAACGTTATGTGGAAGGAGTTTTGATAGAGAAAGGTGCGTATGTTGAAGGTAAAAAAGATGGTTTGTGGGTTTTTTATGCACAAAATGGATATAAACAACGTGAACAAGAGTTTAAAAAAGGCAAACCAGATGGTAGATGGGTAGAATATTTTTCTGCAAATAAGAAATCTGCGGAAGGAGAATACAATGAAGGACAAAAATCAGGAACTTGGATAAATTATGACAAAAAAGGAAATGTTTTGTCTGAAACTGTTTTCAAAAATGGAAAGAAAATAAAAGAGGAAATTAAGAAAAAATAGTTTGATGAAAAATTTTTTTAATTTGATTCGTTGGAAAAGTGTTGTATTGTGTTTAATCGCACTTATTGTTGTAAGATTTTTCTTAATTAAGCCGTTCTATTTGAATTTTGTAGGAGGCTTCGTTAGTCCAGTTTCTAATTTAGAATATTTTATTTTTTGTTTTTCTATTTTGCTTGTTGCAATCGCCTCTATTCTAATAAATGAATATTTTGACCAAGATATTGATAAGATAAATAGAGCTGAGAAGGATTTGTATATAGGTAAGATTATTTCGCAAAAGAGAGTCCTTTCTTTATTTTATATATTGTCTATTAGTGCTATTTTGATATCGTATGTTATAGGATATTTAAATGGATTTTTGCATTTGGGCTCTTTAATGATTGTGTTCGTATTTATGTCTTATTTTTATTCACTTAAATATAAAAGGAGCTTTGTTGTAGGAAATCTTGTAGTTGCTATATTGTATTCAATGGTGGTTTTTCTACCTGTTTTATTTGAGATATTTGCGTTGATGAATGCACCAGGAGGATTATTCAAAGTTATAATACTTCCTTTAAAACAAGAGTTATTGTATGTCACACTATTTTTTACTCTTCTTACGTTTTTGCTAACTTTAATTAGAGAAATCGTAGGTGATATGCAAGATGAGGAGGGGGATAGAGAATGTGAGACTCATTCTATTGTTGTTTTGTTGGGGGAAAAGAAAACAAAAAATATTCTTTATATTCTTTCATCTATTTTTATAGCAGTTACATTGTATTTTTTAGTTACTTGCTACACAAACATTTCTTTAATAATTTGCGTTTTAATTGTTTGCGTTCCTATGTTGTTTTTTTTAAGAGAGCTTAAAAATGCAAAATCAATACAGGATTACGGATTCCTTTCTGAATTTTTAAGAATGATGTTTGTGTCGGGGTTGTTTATGATAATAAATATCTATTAGTAAAATGTCTCTTTCTAATTTGCTTTCTACAAAGATAGTTTTAGCTTCAAAATCTCCAAGAAGGAAGCAATTGTTGGAACAGATGGGTTTTGAAGTTCTTGTAGATGCAATAGATGTTGAAGAATCGTTTCCAAAAGACTTGGATATAGAATGTGTTGCGGAGTATTTGGCAATCAAAAAATCTGAAAATTATATTAAGGAAATAGAAGATAATTCTATTCTTGTAACTGCTGATACAATAGTTGTTATTGATGGGGTTATTTTAGGAAAGCCTAAAAACGAGCAAGAAGCAAAAGATTTTCTTAGACTATTGTCATTTAAAAGTCATAAGGTTATCACTGGCTGTTGCCTAAGAAATAATAAAAATATTACAAGGCATTTTTCTCAGGAAACTATTGTTAAATTTAAAGAATTGACCGAAGAAGAAATAGATTATTATGTAAATAAATTTAAACCTTTTGATAAGGCAGGAGCCTATGGTATACAAGAATGGATTGGAACTGTAGGTATAGAGGAAATTCAAGGGGATTATTATAATGTTGTTGGGTTTCCGTGCAATAGATTCTTTGAATTAGCAAAAGAAATCGCAGAATAAAAATATTTTTTCTTAACTTTGTCCAAGTAAAACAAAGAAAAAATGAGGCTATATACAGAAAATATCGTTAAAAAATATAAGAAAAGAGTTGTCGTTAAGGGCGTTTCAATAGAAGTGTCAATGGGAGAGATAGTTGGTCTTTTGGGTCCAAATGGAGCAGGAAAGACAACAACGTTTTATATGATGACTGGCTTAATAAAACCATATTCAGGAAAGGTGTTTTTGGACGATGTTGATATTACAAATATGCCAATGTATAAACGAGCACAAGAAGGTGTGGGTTATCTCGCTCAAGAAGCTTCGGTTTTTAGGACTCTATCTGTTGAAGATAACATAATGTCAATTTTAGAGTTTAATAAAAAACTTTCTATTAAAGAAAGAGAAGATAAAATGAATGCCTTGTTAGAAGAGTTTAGTTTGACGCATATAAGAAAAAGCAAAGGGATTCAGCTTTCTGGAGGAGAAAGAAGACGAACAGAAATCGCAAGAGCATTAGCAGCAGATCCGAAGTTTATTTTATTAGATGAGCCTTTTGCGGGAGTGGACCCAATTGCAGTCCAAGATATTCAAAATATTGTGAAAGGTTTAAAAAATAGGAATATTGGAGTGCTAATAACTGATCATAATGTTCATGAAACGTTATCAATAACAGATAGGGCTTATTTGCTTATAGAAGGAAGTGTGTTTAGATATGGAACGCCACAAGAATTGGCAAATGATGAGCAAGTTAGAAAAAAATATTTAGGAGATAATTTTGAATTAAGATAAGTATGTTGTTGATTTATGTAGATAAATTAACTAATAGATTAGGCTATACTTTAAATTTAGTATTTAAAGAACTGATGTCAATAAAGTATTCTATTACAATAGATGAAGAATACTTTATGCAGTATGATGGTCCTAAATTGTCTTATACTACTAAACCAATAGCAGATGAACTTTTTTTAGTTAGTTCATCTCTATTGTTTCAAACGATAATAGAAATAGTTGATATAAATTATTTTGAGAGAGATAATACTCCATATATTTTTAAATCCTATTCTAAGGAATCGATATGTGATTTTGATGTTTTAGCGGCATGTTTTTATTTGGTTTCTCGATATGAGGAATATTTGCCGTATGTAAAAGATAAACATTCTCGTTTTAAAGCAGAGGATAGCTTAGCATATAAAAAAGGTTTTTTGAAAAGGCCTATTGTTAATATATGGGTAAATGAACTTAAAACAAAAATACAAAATCGTTATCCTGAATTATTCTTGCAAACTAATAAATATTCTTATATAAATACAATAGATATTGATTCTGCATATTCTTATACATGTAAAGGGTTTACAAGAAATTTATTAGGCTTTTTTAGAGATTTGATAAAAGGAGATTTATCGCTTTGTTTTGAAAGATTAAGGGTTCTTTTTAAAATGCAACAAGATCCTTATAATACATTTGATTTTATAATTTCATTAGTTGAA